>QNFP01000060.1 GCA_003645535.1 Gammaproteobacteria bacterium
ATATTCAATATACCTGGCGGCAGCATATCGCCAATAATTTCCATCAAAATAAGGATGGACACCGGCGTTTGTTCTGCCGGCTTAAGCACCATGCAGTTACCGGTTGCCAGGGCTGGAACAATCTTCCATGCGGCCATCAGCAAGGGGAAGTTCCACGGAATAATGGCGCCAACAACACCGAGTGGCTCATGAATTTCCATGGTGACCAGCTCGGGATCGACTTTGGCCACACTACCCGCTTCAGTACGAATACAGCCGGCAAAATAACGGAATTCATCGATCACTAACGGCACGTCAGCACCCAGTGTTTCACGGACGCCTTTACCATTGTCACAGGTTTCAACGACTGCGATTTGTTCGATATTTTCTTCAATTCTATCGGCGATACGAAACAGCAATATGCTGCGCTCGGCAGCCGTTGTTTTATTCCAGGTTGGGGCCGCTTCCCAGGCCGCAGCAACGGCCAGATCAATATCTTTACTGGTCGATTGGGGGATGCGGGTAACCAGCTCGCCGTCAATGGGTGACGTATCCTCAAAATAATTCCCATCAACAGGCGCTACCCATTTTCCGCCGATATAGTTCTCGTATTGCTCTTTAAACACTGGTCGTTGGTATGACATGGCTTTCCTCGTTATTCATTTATTGCTTAGCTGGTTCTTTGTATTGGTGAGCTCTCGCAAAGAAGCTATCACATAGTCCGATGGTTTAAATACCGCAAACACACATAAAAACCACAACCTTTAACATCACATACGCTAATGGGCGGTATGACTGGCGATTATGTTACTAGATCGAGTCCAACACAAGAACTTAGCAGGCTTATTATGGCCCCAGATGAACAATTATTTTACGCCGCCCACCGCTTTTGCGATGCTCCCATAGAAACAGGCCCTGCCAGGTACCCAGAGCCAGTTTATTATCGATAATCGGAATGGCCAGGTTGGTCGCTGTTAAAGCAGCCTTGATATGCGCGGGCATATCGTCGGCACCTTC
This sequence comes from Gammaproteobacteria bacterium, assembly GCA_003645535.1. Classification (GTDB taxonomy): domain Bacteria; phylum Pseudomonadota; class Gammaproteobacteria; order Pseudomonadales; family Porticoccaceae; genus HB2-32-21. Next base: position 997 of record QNFP01000060.1, read on the forward strand.
GAGCGTGTGGGTATAAAGGGCGTCATTCTCCGGCACCAGTCGATTCAACCATGCCTCAAGATCATGGCGAGCCGTTGCGTCATAATTCTCCTGAATCAGCAAACTCGCCGAAGTGTGTTGAACAAAAAGCGTACATAAGCCTTCACCCCAGGCCGCCTCATCCAATAACTGAGCAACTTGATGAGTAATATCATGCAAACCCTGTCGCTCCACTGGTACGCTAATGATTTCAATCATATTGTTATATTGGCCTCATTACCCTCGATACATTAGTACTAAAGTCACTATTTCGAAGGTATTGTTTTACCCTTCATACCGCTGGTATGAGCCAGACACTGGTCATTAACGCTGCACATCTCCCCAAAAAACACTGACCTTAATAGCGGTATAATAAACCTATTTCTTCGAGCAATTTTGTGACCAACGCCCACAAGCCAGCAAACCCCGACCCTTCGCAGTACCAGAATCAGCTAGATCAGAAACTGCTAGCCATCAAAAAGCAATTTGGCGGATTGGCACTTCCAAAAATAGAAACATTCACCTCCGCGCCACTCCACTACCGTTTGCGCTGCGAATTTAAAATTTGGCATGAACAAGGTCAGGCCAGCTATGCCATGTATCATCCTGGCGAATACAAAAAACCCTATATCATTGAAGATTTCAAAGTGGCATCGGAACTTATCAATGCCCTGATGCCACCATTGTTAAGCGCAATCAACGCAAGCGATGTTCTAAAACGGCGTTTATTTAGCGTTGAATTCCTCACCACCCTCAGCGGCGAAGCACTTATCACCCTGCTCTACCATCGGCCTCTTGATACCATCTGGGAGGCCGAGGCGACAGCGCTGATTCAGCTCTTAGGAGCAGATATCATCGGTCGCAGCCGCAAACAAAAGGTCGTGCTTACCCGCGACTACGTCAGCGAAACCCTGCACGTAGATGGCAAAGACTATTATTATCAGCAAATAGAAACCAGCTTCACCCAACCCAATGGTCGGGTTAACAAAAAGATGCTGAGCTGGGCACTGGAACACAGCAGATTGTGCAGGGGTGACTTACTGGAGCTTTACTGTGGCAACGGTAATTTCACTGTACCGCTGGCACAAAACTTCGATCGTGTACTGGCCACAGAGATTGCCAAAATCTCCGTCAACTCCGCCCGGTTTAATCTCCAGAAAAATGGCGTCAACAACGTTGAGCTAGTGCGCATGTCCAGCGAAGAGATCACCCAGGCACTTAACAAAGTACGACCTTTCCGCAGACTAAAATATATCGATGTCGATAGTTACCAATTTTCAACGGTATTTGTCGATCCGCCTCGTGCCGGACTTGATGACGGAACCCTGGATCTACTACAGCGCTTTAAAAATATTATTTATATATCCTGCAACCCGGTAACCCTGCACGATAATTTAGTGGTGCTGAATAATGACTACAGCATTGGGCATTTCGCGATCTTTGATCAGTTTCCATACACGCCACACCTTGAGTGTGGCGTAGTTTTAAATAGAAGGTGAGCCTTGATAAAACACCAGCCTGAGTAGAAGTAAGCTGCCTGATTTCTTGATCTACCTCGTTATATGAGTCCAGATTGACAAATGCGTGGCACCTACTCGAATTCCGGATGCCTGGCCCACCAGGCCTGAGATAGCTGCTCTGCCTGCTCAAACTGATCACTAGACATTGATAGAGATATCAGCTCATGGGCATCTGCGGCGCCCTTCACACCAGCTATCGATGCCAAATTAAGCCACAAATGAGCATGCACATAGTTTATCGGCACACCTGCCCCATAGGCATACATCTTCCCTAACATGAGCTGTGCTTTGCCATACCCCTGGTCCGCTGCTTTCCGATGCCATTTTATCGCTTCTACATAATCGCGGTGAACCACCAGGCCGAGGGTGTACATCATAGCGACCATGTATTGTGCCTCCGGATGCCCCTGATTTGCGGCTTTACGGTACCAGTTTACGGCCTCCACCTTATTTCGGGAAACACCGAATCCTTTGGCATAGCTCCTGCCTAACATGAATTCTGCGCCCGCATGCCCCTGCTCAGCAGCCTTGCGATACCACGTTAGTGCTTCATCATAGTTTTGCGGAACACCCATACCCTGAGCGTATATCTCACCAAGGGCGTATTGAGCGACACTTTCTCCACGCTCCGCCAGTTGCTTGTAGTGGTAAAAAAGTGCTGAGGATTCACTATTGCCATCGGCATGCTGGGCCTTATCATCGGACGCTATAGAAAGAGGAGGCGAAACAAAGAATGCAAGGAGAATCAGCAGGGCTGCTTTTAGCATGGCGCAGAACTTAGCAAAGCAGACACGGCATTTACCACGCACTTAGTCATTCAAACCAAGATCACCGAGGATATCCATGCAGATTATGCGTTTCTGGAATTTCCAGTCGCCGCCCTGCCTGACCAGCTCATCCTGATAGCGACCGGCTAAGGAATTGACTATGCCTCCCTTGTCATCTGCACGAACCACAATAATATAGCTGTTGGCAGTGGCCTTATCGCCGTTTACCTGAATCATGGCATTCATAGTGCAATGCTTCCGCGCTGGCACGTCACCACCAACAGCGGCGACAATAAACGCTTTGATTTCGGCACGTCCCTGGCAGGTGGCCAGGGCCCCCGCTTCAAGTGTTGCATCTTCGGCAAATAGAGCAGCCCATTCGTCGTACTCACCGTCGTCCACATGGAAACAGTAGGCTGATAAGAGATCACGGATGGCTTCTTTGTCTTCCAGAATTGATGTCATGGGTAGCTCCTCTCCGTCGATGACGGCTCTTTCAGTTGGTCATGGTTGCGTATTGCACTTATTTTGTGGATCTACAAACAGGATAGGCGAGCTTTTTGATTCAGGCAAGAACGATGCCTATTTGTGCCTATTTGCAGCATCGTTGACGGCAGCTTAGCTTATCGCCAGATAGATAATTCAGCGGTGCCTGATGCCGGGTTCTGTAATTCAGCTCTGTAATTCAGTTTGCCTCAACACATAAAACATGATTTATTGCGACTAACTTTTTATAGACAGGTAGATAACTATGGCCGTTGATTCCCCCACTGAAGAGCATGCTCGATGGATAGCGCAGGTACAGGAAGAAGCACTTGAACCAGACCTGCCAATCTGCGACGCACACCACCATTTATGGCTTGATACAGGCCATACTGGATGGCCCTACACGCTTCCTGATTTGCTCGCTGATACTGGGACCGGGCACAACGTGGTACGCACTGTGTTTCTGGAATGTCACGCTGAATATCGCCCGGATGGCCCCGAGCATTTGCGCTCAGTGGGCGAAGTCGAATTTGTCGCCGAGCAAGCTCAATTGAGCGCTAATTCTGGACAGGCAGAAATTGCTGCGATTATGGGCCATGCCGATGTCTCCCTTGGCGATGCAGTTGAAGAAGTACTGGCTGCTCACGAAGACGCTGGCTGTGGATTATTCCGCGGCGTACGCTATATCACAGCACAGGACGCACACCCGCCACTGGCTATGGGCCATACCATAAAAATGGACAACCCAGATTATCTCGCTGGCGTGCGCAAAGTTGGTGCCCTTGGCTACACTTACGACGCCTTCGTTTACCATCCCCAGCTACATGAATTGGCCGCCGTAGCTCGTGCCTGCCCGGACACGCCGATTGTTATCGACCACCTGGGCGGTTTTCTTGGTACCGGGCCCTATAAAGGCAAACGAGAAGAAATTTTTGAGTTCTGGAAAGGAGCAATGAAAGCACTGGCTGATGTACCCAATACCTATCTCAAACTCGGGGGTATTGGCATGCCGATGTTTGGATTCCGCTGGGATAAGCAGGAGCGGCCGCCCACCTCAGAAGAACTGGCCGAACCCTGGGCTGAGCCTGTTCAATACGTCATTGAACAATTTAGGCCGGAGCGCTGTATGTTCGAATCAAACTTCCCTGTCGATAAAAGAGGTGCTGGTTATGTTGTACTGTGGAATGCATTTAAACGCATTGCCAGCAGTTATTCCGCCGAGGAAAAAAGAGATCTGTTTCATAATACGGCAGCGCGAGCTTATCGAATCGAGCAAATTAAAGGGTAAGCCAACTTAACGAAGCTGATCAACTTAATCACAGCTTCCTTAATATCCAGGCATTTCCTGTTGCTTGTTTCGACATCAAGAGGGCCAAACCCTCCCTGGTTTCGTTTGCTCTGCTGACTCATTGCTTTCAATAAGCTAATCCTGTTACATGAGCCATAAACCATTAACAGATGAAAAGGAGCACGTCATGACTGACCCCGTTGTCGCCGCCAGCAATTCAGGCTGGATAGCCGAACACCGAGAAAAGTACCTTGCCACTAATGGAGCCGAAGGCCATATGTGGGACTCAGCCCCACTAGGTGGTCCTGGCCTGTTACCAACACTCCTGCTCACCACCAGGGGCCGTAAAAGTGGTGAACCGAGAATTATGCCACTGATCTACGGCGAAATCGGCACCGGTGCCTATGTGGTGATCGCGTCCAAAGGCGGCGCACCAAAACACCCGGCCTGGTACTTGAATTTACTAACGCAAGCAGAAGTCGACGTACAGGTTGGTGCTGATAAATTCTCGGCCCGAGCCCGCACCGTCAGTGGCACAGAACGCGCCACTTTGTGGGCACAACAGGAAAAACTCTACCCCCCTTATGCGGATTACCAGAAAAACGCAGGGGATAGGGAAATTCCGGTAGTGGTTCTCGAAAGGCTATAAGTCAGGATCGGGATACCGTACAACAGCGAGAGCTATTCCCACTGCCAGCACCAATTCACTCTTTATGGAGGCGATTGGTAAGTGCTGGTCATCTATTGATTGATTTCAGGCAATAACGCTTATTTACCGGCAGGTTTACTCCACTCGGGAATCAAGGAATCAACCAACTCAATGTTCAGGCATTTCCTGTTGCGTACTTCGAAACCATGTTATTTGACCCTTCGCATTTTTTAACCATTTTTTCCTTGAACCTGTTTGCGGTGTTTTCGCGAATAGCCAACAATAACGCTAGCTGTGAAGTCTCAGGGCCTTAATGAAAGTAAATAATATATTTGCGGCAATACCCGGCAAGCTCGACCATGAGCAGGTCGAAAAGCTTGTTGAAAACAAAGGCATCTGTATAGAGCGGATAATTTCTAAAGGCCACGTCAGCCCAGCTACCGGTTGGTACGACGAGCCCGAAAATGAATGGGTTATCGTGCTCAAAGGCGAGGCGGTGATTACCTTCCAGGATGAGGTTGAACTAAGACTTACCGCGGGCAGCTATATTAGTATTCCCGCCCATAAGAAACACCGGGTCAGCTGGACAGATCCTGAGAACGAGACAGTTTGGTTAGCGGTGCACTACTCTCCATAACAGATCCCCATGACAGGTCCCCATGACTGGGAGTTGTTGCTCATCGCCCTACTCCGCTACGTAATCGGTAAGAATCATTCGATCACCTATAAACGAGCCGATAACTAGATTATTATTATGCTGAACCGCTACCGTCCCTGTCCCCATTGGTGGCCCTTCCTGCTGGAATACGACTTTACTTTCCATCGTTTCCGGATCGATTTGAACAATTTCAAAGGGCAACAGGCAAGACTCGTCAGGTCTATCAAGACATGATTTCAATTCAAGCAGGGAATTTTTTTGGGACGCAACAAGTAGCCTGCCCCTGGCATCTACCGTAGTATTATCGGGCTTTACAACCGAAGCAGTGGCAAGCACTTCACCACTTCGTCTATCAAGTTTTCTAACTTCATTTGCGCCGTAGAGATTTTGATAAATATAACGGCCATCTTTAGATAATGCCAGGCCGTTTGGAAAAGCGCCATGACTACCCGCCACAACTGTCATTTCCTGCCACGGATGCCATTCACTCAAATATCCGGAATCCATGCCAAGCAGTGCTTTGTATCCACCCAGATGTAAGCCAAAGATTGTCGGTCCTCTGGTGGAATACATGCTGCTAACAATGAAGCCACCATCAGCCAGGCCTACAACATCATTGAAAAACTCTTTATTTGGCGCGAGAACACACCCTCGCCAAATAATTGACACGCGCGGCTCACCGAGCACTACTTCAAAAAATTCTATCGATTCACGGCCTCCGTGGTTTACCACCATGAGTTGCAAACGTTTATCAGCACGCTCTATCAAACTGATGCCATGAGGAGAAAGAAATTTCCGCGGATTGCCCTTACAGTCCGTATTACCCCAGCTGTTGTCACCTACGCCATCAGGAGAATAACCATGACCAAACAGTGGCGTAACTGAAACATCTTCTATGTTAAATAATGTCAGGCTGCCAGGACTCTTTTCCTGCAGATCACCCATCTGACTAACAATTAATTTTCCATTCGGTAGAACTACCGCATCTTCGGGGTTTTTAAATTTACAAACGGGGGTGATGCCATCTTTAGCAACGCAGTTTGTAATTACAGGCTCATCTGAAGAACACGAAATAACAAGGAGCAGAGAAGCGATTAATAGTGAGACTATAAATTTCATCAAAGTTAATTTCCTTCATAACAGGCCGAGGGTGGGAGAGAGGTCACTATATTATGGACTTCCGAGCCCTCACCTGGCACTTTTTAGATGCTTTTTAGCTGGCGGTTTGCTGCTGTTTGCTTAATGTGGGGTCGTGCAAAATGGGATCGTCTAATAGTTGCTGGGTTGCATCAACAACAAACTCCTGAAAGGCCTGTTCAATGTTAGTACGCTCATCTGTATAAGCCCGTTGTTGCTGTTTTGATAGTTGCTGCCAGGCATCGAGCACCGGGATATGTGCGGTAGCCTCCGCAAGCTGGAAAAACACGCTGTATTGCTGCTTTTGTGCTGCTGTTTCATCAGCCTGGGTGAGCAGGTAAGCAATGCGCATACTGCCTTCGGTCAGGGTTACTTCTTCACGGATCATTGCACCAGCTAAAATCCGAATACCCTGAGTTGCATCGTGTATATGCTGCTGCCGGAAAGTTTCCGCCTCTCGAGCTACATTTTTTTGTTTTTCTTCGAGGGCCTTCAGCCGGCCCTGCAGGTTCCAGGCATAGGCAATCAATACGACGAGGATAGCAACGCCGACACTTATTAAAATAATCAAAAAACCTGAACTATTCTGAAAAATATCTGCAAAAAGATCCATCAAATCATTCCCGTTGTCTGTAGATATGCTAGACCGACCACTACCGTTATCACCGATAATAACCCACTGGTGAGCACCATATTTGCCGCCTGGCCCTGATGACCGCCGAACATCTGGGCAAACACCACACTGATCGATGAGGTTGGTGAAGATAGCAACAAAAAGATAATACCCAGCTCCATACCATGAATACCCAGTGCCCAGGCGATGGAGACACCGATGACGGGCATGATGATGCACTTGTACAGCGTCGCCGCCCAGCCGATTATATTGGGGCTGCGCAGGAGCTTAAAATCAAAGGACGCTCCGACGTTAAATAAAATCAGCGGCACCGTTAACTGACCCAGCAAATTGCCGGTATTTCTGGCGCTTTCAGGAATATCGACCTGTAGCCACCCGCACAGGGCTCCAGCCAGCACAGCGACAATAACCGGGTTTTTAAACACATCACCCCAATACTTGCTCATAGAGTCATCGTTATCGCTTTCATAATATTTGAGGATGGCCACCGAGTAAATATTGTTAAAAATAATGTACATACCTAACGGCAGAGAGGCCAGAGCAATGCCTTCCATACCATAGATGCCATGGGTGAAAGCGAGACCGGAAACCAGCAAATTGCCCCGTGAGGCACCCTGGACAAATACCCCCCGAATAGCCCTTTGTTTGACCACCAGCGGTGCCAATAGCCAACACAATAAAGTGAGCCCTATTAACAGACTCATACTGACCAGCAGAAAATAGGGTGCGATAACGATGCTCTTTGCAGATCCAGCCAGAGCAAAAAACAGGGTTGCCGGTGCCGCAAAGTTAAATACCAGCCGCGAGCTGTCCCTCAGGAAGTCCGTGCTCAGTACGCCTCTGCTGCGCAACGTATAGCCCAGCGCCGTGATCAGATAAATTGGCAGTAGCGTCGCGAGCACAAAATCAAACACTACCGATTGCATTCCCTCTGATTCCAGTACCACTTATTTCAGCGCCTCTGGTTTCAAGGAATGTGGTTTCAAGGAATGTGGTTTCAATGAATCTGATTTCAATGAACCTGATTTCAGTGAATCTGATTCCAATACCACGAGTACTGCCATAGACGCTCTCTTTGGTGTTTATGTAGATGTTGTCGATTAGCCAGTAAATATTTTTGTCGCAGGGATTTTAGCAGTTCCCGAGCGTGGCATAAGGTAAAATAACGGCGATGACACAGGCAAATCGCATTCTTGTTTTTGACTCAGGTGTTGGCGGACTCAGCATCCTCGACGCCATCAAGCAACGACTCAGTGGCCGTGAGTTTGTCTACGCCTCCGATAACGCGGCCTTTCCCTACGGCGTGAAAAGTCAGGCCTTCCTTATTGAACGGGTCGATGCTGTGCTCAAAGCGCTGATCAAACAGGTGCAGCCCGACATCATCGTGGTCGCCTGCAATACCGCCAGCACTCTGGTGTTACCCAGCATTCGCGATCATTTCAAGTCGCCAGTGGTCGGCGTGGTTCCGGCCATAAAGCCAGCGGCTGAGCAAACCCGTAGCGGCGTGATCGGATTATTGGGCACCCCAGGCACGGTTGCTCGAGAATACACTCAGCAACTGATTAACGAATTTGCCGGAAGCAATACCGTAGTCAAAGTCGGCTCTTCACGACTGGTGGACATTGCGGAGCTGGCCTTACGCGGTATTACACCAGACAGCACCGAGCTGGGCAAAATTTTGGCCCCGCTATTTGCTGACGACAGACTGGATACCATTGTGCTGGCCTGCACCCACTTCCCACTGATCATAGAAGACTTAAAAGCAGCATCGCCACGCCTGGTCAACTGGATTGATTCCGGAGCCGCGATCGCCCGGCGGGTCGAGTCGTTGCTGGGAACAAATCCGCGCGGTCAAACTGATTCATGCACTACGAATTGTCAGGCAATTTTCACTAAAGCGAGTAATGAGGTGGACAAACTACAGGCTGCTTTGCTTAACTTTGACTGCCATAGTATTTCCTTTCTGGAAATGTAAAGGAACCTGTAAATAAGACCCCTATGCCAAACCCTCTGTTTGATATTAAAGGACTACGTCAGGAGCTGGAGATAGACAGCCAGATACTGGTGCCTAACCGCCGCCTGGCCCGCCATATCAATAGCGCCTGGGGGCATCATTGTTACCAGCAAGGCCTGCGGGCCTGGCGTCAGCCATGGGTGCAAACCCAGGATGCCTGGCTGCTCGAATGCTGGCACTTGCTTCAGGATCGCGGCTACCAGGATTGTTTTAGTCACAGCATTATCAACCCCCATGCCGAGCGTCTAATCTGGGAGCAGGTGATTGATAATGACGCTGACAAACCCGCTGGTATCGATGGTTCAGCTTTCGCCCGTATGGCTCAGGCCGCATTGCAAAATCTGCAACGTTGGCAGGTACCCTTCGCTGAGGTCGCTCAAAGTGGTCACGAAGCAAGCCAGCATTTGCTCCGCTGGCACCGGGAATTTGCCAATGTACTTGCTGACAGGCATCTGCTCACTCCAGCGCAGGCCCAAACCTTTGTCGCACAAGCTTTTGAGCAGAGCTTTCTGGCTAAACAGGCACGAATCGTACTACTTGGCTTTAACACCGAACCCGCACCGCTTTATCGACGGATTATCGATGCTGCCTTTTTTGAAAGCATTTACTGGCATGAAGCTGAAAAGCCTGTCGCCAAACAGATTTGCGTTGCGGCAAATGATACCGATGAAATCAGCCGTGCTGCCCAGTGGGCAAAACAAACAATAGATAGTCAGCCAGATCAGCGTGTGGGCCTGGTTTTTACAAATCTGGCCAGCCAGCGGCACTGTATCGACAGAATTTTTCGGGAAGTATTTACTCCAGAATATGGTTTGCCCGATGCCCCCCACGCGGTGCCACCCTACAATATCTCTGCCGGCCTGCCCCTGAGTGACTCGCCGCTGGTCGCCAGCGCATTAGATCTGCTTAAGCTGCAGCGTTCGCCCCAGCCCCTGGCTTTCTATTGCAATCTACTCAACAACCCGTTCTGGGGCGACTCGGCAAACGAGCAAATTGTCAGAGCCCAGTGCCAGCTGCTGCTGCGCAAGGGTTATAAGTTACAACCGGCTAGTGCTGATCTGCGCTATTGCATAAAGCGAGCTGAAGACGCTTCACTCGCTACCAACGGCAATATGGACGGTGATACAAGTGGCATAAATAGCGCCGACAACTCAGGCACTAGCTTGTCGCAATGCCTTCAGCAATTTGAAGACCGCTGTCGCCAGCAGGCCATTAAATCAAATCAACACAAGCACTCCAGTGAACAGAATGGTGGCGAGAAGTTGTCTTCACGCAACAGTTTTGCGTTCTGGACACTAGAATTTTCAGCCCGGTTAAAAATCCTCGGCTGGCCCGGTACCCGTGCCCTGGACAGCATTGAATACCAGCAGCAACAACTGTGGCTCGATGTACTGGAAGAATTTACCAGGCTGGATAATTCCATTGATCCGGTGGATGCGGCCACTGCTCTGACCCAGTTAATACGTGTCTGTCGAGGACGAATTTTTCAGGCCGAAGGCGGCGACTCACCGGTACAGGTTCTGGGTTTGCTGGAAGCTACTGGCTTGCACTTTGATCATCTGTGGGTAGCAGAAATGCACGATGGCCAGTGGCCCCAGTCTCCGGATTACAACCCCCTGCTGCCAGTATCACTGCAGCGGCTTCATCAGATGCCGAGAAGTAGTGCCGAGGAAGAGCTCAAAATTGCCCGACAAATGCTGGTGGATTTTGAAAATCATTGCCAGCACATTGTCTTTAGCTTTGGTCTGCGCGATGGCGACAGTGAGCGTCAGATAAGTCGTTTACTCGATAGTGATCTACCGCATCTACAACAGACTCCCGGGCCATTTGTGCATCCACTGATCGCCAGGATGGATAAGCCAGAACTCCAGAAAATCGCTATCGATCAGGCCCCGCCATTGGTTCCAGAAGACAAACCTGTTCGCGGTGGCAGCGCTATTTTACGGGATCAGGCCGGCTGCCCCTTTAATGCGTTTGTCATCTGGCGCCTGGGCGCAGAGGCCCTGCCCGAACCGGCTTTTGGCTTTACCAATATGGAGCGCGGTGTTGTAGTGCATTATGCATTAGAGCTGTTCTGGGCCACCTGCAAAGACTCCAGCACATTAAAGGCTATGGATTTAACAGCGCGGGACACACTACTTGAGCAAAGTATAGCCACGGCTTTAACTCAGGCGAAAACAGATCGGCCCGATTTGTTTGGTCCACGTTTTAGCGCCATTGAAAACGATCGCTTATTCAGCCTGCTTTCAGCCTGGCTGGACATTGAACAGGAGCGCAGCGCCTTCAGCGTGGCAGCGCGGGAAGAAAAGATAAACCTGCAGTTAAGTCAGTTGAATCTGTCCTTACGAATCGACCGGATCGATCAGCTTGAAGACGGCAGCATCATGCTGATTGATTACAAAACCGGCGGTGCCAGTATTAAAGGCTTTGCCGATGAACGTCCAGAGGAGCCGCAACTTCTACTTTATGCCCTGGCCACGGATCAACCATTGGCCGCCCTGTGTTTCGGGCAAATATCTGCTACTAAGGGTATTACATTAAAAGGTGTTACTAACCGACCCGATCTGCTACCCAGCTTAAGTGATCTGGAAACAGCCGGACTGGCGGATACCTGGGCAGAGACTCTGGATTTGTGGCAGGAACGTCTGAGTGGCCTGGCGGCTGAATTTTGTGCGGGCGATGCAGAAGTCGTCTTCTACTCCAACGCTGCTGCAAACTATCAAAACTACCTGCTGCCACTAAACCGCTGGTTTGAAATTAATACTGATCGAGAATCAACAACAGATGAGCATCAGCAGTGAATAAGCCCGCCGATCATCAAACTCGCGCCAGGGCACTGGATACCCGGCAGTCTTTTGCGGTAGCGGCGCCCGCCGGTTCCGGTAAAACCGGCCTGCTGACTCAACGAATCCTCTGCCTGCTCGCTCAGGTTGATGAGCCGGAACAAATTCTGTGCATGACCTTTACGCGTAAGGCGGCCGCCGAAATGCGCCATCGACTGATCGATGCTTTGGTCAGGGCTCAACACGACGATGAGCCCGAAGATGAATATGAAAAAACAAACTGGAAGATGGCCCGCCAGGTACTGGCCCGCGACAAAGCACAAAACTGGCAACTCATTGCAGCCCCTAATCGCCTGCGCATACTTACCATAGACAGTTTCTGTCGCAAGCTGGCCAGCCAGCTGGTGATTGAGTCGGGGTTTGGTGAATTGCCTGAGCCAGTTGAGCATCCAGATGTATATTACCGCATGGCTATTCACGATTTACTATCCAATGTGGAATCAAATGCACCATTAGGCGATGCACTCGGCGAGCTGTTAATTCATTTAGATAACGACATGGCGCGGCTGGAATCTTTACTGCTACGCATGCTGGCCAAACGGGAACAATGGCTGCCGCATATTCTGGCCAGCCAGGCCTCCCGCAACCACAGTGCGCGCGAAGACCTTGAAGCGGCCGCAAAAAACCTGATAGAAGAAACCCTGTGCGAAGTGACTGAACTACTCATCGGCCGCGCTAGCGATATCGCCCTGCTCGCAGATTACGCCGCACAAAATTTGCTGGAAAGCTCAGAAGTATCGGTTATTACCGAATGCCTGGGCCTGAATGAGCTGCCGGAAGCAAGGCATGAACAGGTGCCACTGTGGCTGGGGCTGGCTGAACTATTGTTGATCAAAAGCGGACACTGGCGCAAAACCATAAATAAAAAAGCGGGCTTCCCCACCAAAAAAGACAGTGTTAGTCCCGACATCGCCGATGCCAGGAAAGCAGCCTGGGCTGAGCTGTGCCAGTGGTG
>QNFP01000061.1 GCA_003645535.1 Gammaproteobacteria bacterium
CCGGTCATGGAGGAAATGAAAGCCCAGGCCAAAAAAGAAGGTTTATGGAACCTGTTTTTGCCTGAGAGCGAGCGTGGTGCAGGCTTAACCAACCTCGAATATGCGCCGCTTTGCGAGATTATGGGTAAATGTAAATTTGCCCCTGAGGTGTTCAACTGCTCCGCACCAGATACCGGCAATATGGAAACCATCGAACGCTACGGCACTGAAGAGCATAAAGAAAAGTGGCTACAACCGCTGCTGGAAGGTGAGATTCGCTCAGCTTTTTGTATGACTGAGCCAGCTGTTGCCTCCTCGGATGCGACCAATATTGAAACCAGCATCCAGCGCGATGGTGACGAGTACGTGATTAACGGGCGCAAATGGTTTTCCTCTGGCGTTCATGAACCCAACTGCAAAATCTGGATCGTTATGGGTAAAACAGATCCTGAGGCTGCCAGGCATGTACAGCAATCCATGATTCTTGTAGAGCCAACTACCCCAGGGGTGAGAATCGAGCGTTGGGTGCCAGTATTTGGCTACGATGATGCCCCCCATGGCCACGGCGAGGTAGTGTTTGAAAATGCTCGCGTACCCGCCTCCAACATACTGCTAGGCGAAGGTCGTGGTTTCGAGATTGCCCAGGGCCGCCTCGGGCCAGGGCGTATTCACCATTGCATGCGTGTGATCGGTGTGGCTGAACGCGCTCTCGAACTCATGTGCAAACGTGCCATGAGCCGTGTTGCCTTTGGTAAGAAAATATCCGAGCAATCGGTGTGGTCTGAACGAATTGCGGACGCCCGTATCAACATAGAAATGGCTCGCCTGCTTACGCTGAAGGCAGCTCATATGATGGATACCGTTGGCAACAAGGTAGCGCGTGCGGAAATCGCTATGATTAAGGTGGCGGCACCGATTATGGCCCTGAAAATTCTTGATGATGCGATTCAGGTTTACGGCGGTTGTGGAGTCACTGAAGATGTCGGTCTGGCAAAAGCCTGGGCGCATACGCGGATTTTGCGCATCGCCGATGGCCCTGATGAAGTGCATCGCAATCAGATCGCCCGCCTCGAGTTGAAGAAACATATGTAAGTAATCAGCTCTGGCTGGTGCCCTGTTTACCGAAAACCCGTGCCCAAAGGCGCGGGTTTTTTTGTGCTTCACGCCACCTGCGCCTTGCTGTCGGTTGACTATCGTCAGGTCAAACGTTCAGGGGGGCAGATAGCAAAGTTGTCAGGAACAGACCTGGCACGGTAGGCCTGGACTAGCTATTCAACGAAAGCTGCTGTAATAATAGCCGACGGACAAATAATAGAACTAACCTTTTTTTACAGGGGAACAACTCGTAATAGGAGAAAAAATAATGAAAACTGGCGCTTTTATGATGCCCAATAACCCACCGCATCGCAGCATTCTCGATGGACATAAGCATAATCTTGACTACATCTGTTTTCTAGATAAGGCGGGCTATGATGAAGTATGGATCGGTGAGCACTACACCACACCCTGGGAACCGTGTCCCTCGCCGGATTTGATTATTGCCCAGGCCATAGATAAAACAAGCAATATCAAACTGGCCACTGGCGCATTTCTACTGCCTTATCACCATCCTGCCGAGTTGGCCCAGCGCATCGCTTATCTTGACCATATGGCCGAAGGGCGTCTGATTGTTGGGGTAGGAGCGGGAGGCTTCCCTGGTGACTGGCAGCTATTCGATGTCGATGCCATGGCCGGTGTAAACCGTGACATGATGTTTGAATCTGTCGAAATTATGATGAAACTGTGGACCAGTAAAGAGCCGTTTCGCTATGAAGGTAAATACTGGACAGTGCAACTCCCCGAGACCGAAGACCCAACGCGATTTCACCTTCGACCTTATCAGCAACCTCACCCCCCACTTGGGGTTACCGCTCTGAGCCCACAATCTCCGGCCATGACCATGGCGGGTGAGAAGGGTTATATCCCGGTAAACCTGGGCCTGGGCAATCAATATTTAAAGGAAAACTGGGATACCTATGAGCGCGCTGTCAATGAAGCGGGACGTGAGGCCGACAGAAGTATGTGGCGACTGGGTAGGGATATTTTTATTGCTGATACTGACAAAGAAGCGAAAAAGAGGGCGCTGGAAGGTCCTATGGGTACCACCTGGAGAGATTACCTCCTGCCCTTATTTAGCAAATTTGGTTTGCTGGACATTATGAAACATAAGCCGGGTATCGCTGACTCGGATGTGACCCTAGAATACCTGGCTGACCATAACTGGTTAGTAGGTAGCCCTGATACCGTTAGTCAAAAACTGGCTGAGGTGGTAGATGTATCCGGTGGCTTTGGCTGCTTGCTAACTACAGCCTATGACCATCTTGATCACTTCGATCATTGGCGTGAATCAAAGCGGCGCTTTGTTGAAGAAGTTGCTCCCAGGTTTGATTAGCTGCTAAACGATTTTATAAAAGGGGACGACAATGGACGCAAAAACTGACTTCACATTTATACTCTACGAAACGCCGGAGGAGGGTATCGCACGCATCGTGCTCAATCGCCCTAAAACAGCCAACGCGCAGGATACACAATTTCTCTACGAATTAAATGCGGCCTTCGACCGCGCAGCTCACGATGAAGATATCCGTGTCATTATCCTTGCTGCCAACGGCAAGCATTTTTCATCGGGCCACGATCTCGCTGAAAAGCACTGGCACGAAAATATGTACGACCACGATACGGTCGGCACGATGTGCGGATTTACCTGTGCCGGTGCCGAAGCGCAGATGAGTCGAGAGGAAGAAATATACCTGGGTTTTAGTGAGCGTTGGCGCAATATTCCGAAACCGACCATTGCCGCCGTGCAGGGCAAGTGTATCGCCGGCGGCCTTATGCTAGCCTGGCCCTGTGATCTTATTATCGCCAGCGACGATGCAAGTTTCACCGATCCGACAGTAAGTTTCGGTGTTGGCGGCGTCGAGTACTTTACCCACTTCTGGGAAGTGGGTGCGCGTAAAGCGAAGGAGATGTTGTTTACCTCTGACTCACTTAATGCCGAGGACGCATTGCGTCTGGGTATGGTCAACCAGGTTGTGCCGCGCGAAGAACTTCAGGAGGCCGCCATGGTGATGGCGCGTAAGATTGCCACCAAATCACGGTTTGCGCTCAAGCTAACGAAAAAGGCGATTAATGCCTGTCAGGATGCTCAGGGCCGGGAACTGGCGATGGATAATGCTTTTCATTTACATCAGCTCGCCCACACACACTGGTTGAAACTTTATGACTCACTGCTGGATCCAAGCGGGCTGCCTGAGGCAACACAGAAAGCACTGGGACTAAAAGTAGACGAGGCCAAATAATAAAAACTGTCAGTGAAATGTTTGAGGGCGGTCCGTTACTGGCAGCTTTTTAGCTGTGCATCTGTTCTGCCCTGGGCAAAACATGATCGATTAATTGCCGTGTCTGCCTGAGAACTTCTGCATCGCTGTTCCCCAACGGACGTAGAATAAATTTCGGGATACCCTGATCGACATACTTACTTATCTGCTCGAGTAGTTCATCAGCACCTACGGCTAACAAATGAGTCAGGTTTGAATCGGGGGCGAGCTTCGCGAACCTGGCCATTTCCCGTTGGCAGACATCGTCATCGCGGGAACCAAAATAATAGAAAAATCCGGTACCGTAATGATCGTCATCAATTGTCCTTCCGGTTTGCTTGAGAGCCTCGATAATAGCCTTTTTAGCCATGCCAGCGCGTTTGGGGGATTCCAGCCCGGCCTGCCAGCCCGTGCCCACTCGGGCGGTACGAGCCACGGCGGCGTCACTGCTGCCACCGACCCACAGCGGTAACGGTTGTTGCTTGGGAATAGGGGAAATTACCGCATCCTTATATTGATAATACTCGCCCTTAAGGGTGACAGATTCTCCCTGCCACAAACGGGAGATAATCTCCAAAGCCTCATCGGTGCGTTTACCCCGCCCTTTAGTTTCCCGGCCGGTGGCCTTCCATTCGGGCGCGCGTACAGTGCCAATACCAAAAGCTGGTAACAGGCGGCCATTACTCAGATAGTCGATCGTCGCGCATTGTTTGGCCAGTACCAGCGGATCCCGCAGGGCGGCAGAGGCCACATTCATACCGAATTTGATCCGTTTGGTGGCTCCGGCAATGGCTGCCAAAGCGCTCATGCATTCCAGGAAAGGTTCGTCCGAAATCAACCGGTCTGTTTGCCAGAGGGAATCGACGCCGCCGTCCTCGCATAGCAGTACCCACTCCCAGAAACTGTCGACGCGCTCAAAGGGAAAGCGTGCCATACCCAGACCTACGCCAATAGCCATCATTTACTCCGGTTGCTAGTTTGTTCACTGCTGAGTTTAAAAATAATACGGAATTTAGTCATAAATGTTATCTCGCTTAGCCATCTTTGCTGATTCCATTGTGTTTGTAGACTTACTGGTAATAGATCAGCTGGCAATAGATCAGCTGCTAGATAGACCAACAGCATCAGGGTGTAAAATTATTGCCCGAGAACGCCTCGAAGGTGCGTTCAATATCAGCTTCGCTTGCTCCCGCCAGTGGAGAGATAATCTGTGTATCAATACCCGCTGCCATATCAGCGATCAGTCGTTCCCGACACTCATCGGCACTACCAATCACGGCAATTTCATCGACCATGGCATCGCTTAGTGCGCCACCAGTTTTTGCTCGATCACGGGCCGCCCAGCCTTCGGTGATGGTTTGCGCGGCCTCGGTAAAGCCTGCCCAGGCCAGAAAAGCATTGTAAACAGGCGTGGCATAGTAGGGTGCAAATGCAGCTCTGAATAGATCCCGTGCTGAGGCTTTGTCATCTGTTATCAGCACCATGGCGCGATTGACTATCTCTACGTTAGTCCAGTCTTTGCCCGCATTCTGTGCGCCATGTTTTGCATGTTCTATCATCCTGGGAAGGGCACGTTGTGGCCAGAGATTGAAAATCACGCCATCGCCCACTTCTGTGGCCATTTCGATCATTTTTGAACGCAGGGCTGCGATATAAATAGGTGGTGGATTATCCATCTGTGCCTGACTGTAGCCATGGCTACGCAGACCATCGAGATCAAAGTTGGATTTTTCACCGTTCAAAATAGAGCGGACCATAATGGCGGTATTTTTGACGCGGGTAAGGGGCTTGCCGAATTCCTGTCCATGCCAGTTTTCCATCATGGTCTGGCTCGACGAGCCAAGGCCCATCACGAAACGTCCCGGTAATAACTGGCCCAATGTATTGGCGGTAGCGGCCAGTACTGCCGGGGTGCGCGTAAACACTGGGGTTACCGCCACACCAATGCGCAGAGTGCTGGTTTCGCTGGCCAATGCCGCTGCTGTGGTCAGCGCATCTGGTGCGCCCGCGTCTGCAAACCAGGCGTCTGTGTAGCCATTGGCTTCGGCCCATTTAACACGAGTTATCGTGTCACTCACCTGCGGGCCAGCGGGGAGAGTGACCGCCACGCGTCGTTTTTGAACACTGGCCTGGGAGGAGGACTGATTCATAACAAATTCCTGATGGTATCCATGAAAGTAATGCTTCGTTGAAGGATTGATAGTTGCTGATTGGTAATCTAATAGTCTTACATTTTGCGGCATCGGGTTTCAAGCGTTATGCTAGTGGGCAAATAGCCACCAGGAATTGAAAATGAGTGATGCAGCTACAGATTTGACCGCCGTTAGAGCCGGCCATGAGTTTGATGAAAAGGCCCTGTTGAAGTTCATGGAGGCCAATGTTGAAGGCTTTCAGGGGCCAATGGAAATATTACAGTTTGATGGCGGGCAGAGTAACCCCACGTTCAAACTGCAAGCCGCATCGGGCATCTACGTGTTGCGCAAACAACCACCGGGGGAGTTGCTGCCTTCAGCGCATCAGGTAGATAGAGAATACCGCATCATGAAGGCCCTGTGGGATACCGATGTGCCGGTTCCCGAAATGTACGCCCTGTGTGACGACACCAGTGTGATTGGCACCAAGTTCTACATTATGGCCCTTGTCGAAGGCCGGATATATTCGGAAATATTGTTGCCTGGTTGCAGCCCGGAAGATCGCCGCGAAATGTATCTCGATATGATGCGTGTGATGGCGGCGATGCACGCTGTGGATTACATGGCAGTTGGACTGGAAACCTACGGTCGCCCCGGCAATTATTACGAGCGGCAAATTTCCCGTTGGAGTAAGCAGTACCAGACCACTAAAACCGAACAACTGGACAGTATGGATAAGCTGATTGAATGGGTGCCAGAGCATTTGCCCGAATCAGGCGACGTCAGTATTGCCCACGGCGACTTCCGACTGGCAAATATGGTTTTTCACCCCACTGAACCACGTATCGTTGCGGTGCTGGACTGGGAGCTTTCTACCATCGGTCACCCGCTGGCAGATCTTGGCTACAGCTGCATGGAATTCAGCGCCGATTTTTACGGTGAGGTGAGACTGCGTTCACCCGAACGCGCGAGTCTGGGTATCCCCTCCCAGGAAGAAATGGTTGCTGAATATTGTCGGGCTTCGGGGCGCGATAAAATCGACAACTGGAAGTTTTACGTTATTTACAATCTGTTCCGTTCGTCCGCTATCGTGCAGGGAGTATATAAAAGAGGCCTGGATGGCAATGCCAGTTCTGAGTCTGCTCTGACCTATGGTGATGAATGCCGTAATCGTGCCGATCGTGCCTGGGAGCTGGTGCAGGAATTGAATGGTTGATCTTGTGACCCGAACTTAGGGCGAAAAAATGTTCTATGTACTAGCATTGTTGATATTTATAGCGGGAATTTTTGTGGGTGGTTTTATTTTTTCAGATTCAAAACCTCGATCGTTGCTAAATGTTTCGGCAGGTACGAATTGTTTGGCGCCTAACGATTTGGCTGGTCTTCTTGCATCTGTAGTTGTACAAAAAACACCGCGATTAATCCCAGATATTATTTTAGAAACTGATAAAACTCTGGTATTTAAACATCCTCGGCCAAAACATAAAATTCATTATATGTTTGTGCCCAAAAAAGATATTAAAAATATTGGCGAACTAACTGATGAGGACAACGAATATATCATCGACTTGCTTTCTTCAGTAGTAACGGTAATCGAAAAGCTGGGGATTAAAAAATATAGATTATGGACAAATGGCCCAGAAAAACAGGATGTTACTTATTTGCACTTTCATTTGGGTGGCGAGTAAAAAACAATTTTATAAGTTGATATTCTCTCCACTTAAATTTCTTCCAGGGATCCCGTTGTTTTTACTTCTGGGATTTTGATCAATAAGACTAGCAGTGTGCCCAGCAGCAGGAAACCTGAGAAGCCATAAAAAACTTCTATATAGCCACCGAAAACATCACCGCAATATCCGGCGACCACTACGCCTACGGCGCCTAATACTGTGCTGAGAAGAATCCGGTAGGAAAGCAGGGTAGGCGTGTTTTCAGGCCCGTAATAGTTGGCGAGCATGGTTGTGGAGCCGACCAGGCCGAGGCCAAAACCAAGACCAAAAAACACTACTGATACGTATAACGACAGGGAGTTAGATGCGTTGGTCAGTATTACCATGCCGATAAACTGCGATGCCATACCCGAAAAAAATAGCGTACGGGGTTCGATGGTGAAGTCGCCGAGCAGGCCGGATAGAAAGCGGCCGCTGGTGGTGAATAGCCCCTGAACACCCAGCGCTGAAGCAGCAATAATGGCGGTCATACCCATATCTTTAACATGGAGCACTAATTGACTGCTGACCATCATGTGGCCGGTCACTGCCAGTGCTCCGGAGGCGAGAATAATCCAGTAAGTGGAGTCCTGAAAAGCTTCTTTCACTGTCCAGTCACGGGTGGTTTTGTAAACCCCGGCTTTTGCAACGACGGCCGGCTTATCGCCTTCGTCATTATCTACACTGACGCCGTCGAGCAGCTGGCCCACATCTTTGGGATGATTACGGATAAATAGCCAGCTTAGCAGGGAAGAAAAAAGTGATACTAGAGCGACGAAAAGCCACACTGGCCGCCAGTCTCCAAATAAGTGAATGAGCCAGGTGAAAGTAGGTGCGCCGACAACACTGCCCAAACCACCGGCAGCCATAAAAATACCCAGGGCCATCGAACGGCGTCGGTGAAACCACTGGGTGACCAGTTGTGTGCCCGGTAATACCGCCTGCATGGTCATGCCGCAGCCAAGTACCACTGCGGCAAAGTAATAAGCTGGCAACGAGTGATAACGGTAGACAATACAGGCGCCAATGGCGGTGACAAAGCCGCCAAGAATGATGGTAAGCCGAGGGTTAATGCTCTTCATCATTCTGGTCACTACAGGGCCAGCCAAACCAATAACCATTGCCAGAATGGCAAAGCCCGTGGTGGCCTCCGCACGAGTCCAGCCAAGATCGTCGATCATTTCGGGCATCATCACGCTCAGGCCGTAAAACACGGCGCCTACAGAGGCCATGTAAATAAAGCCGATGGTGCTTAGTAATATCCAGCCGTAATACATGTGATGTCCAGTACGGGTTCGGTGATTTGAGTTCGTCAGGTTTAGTCGCTTTAGGCCAACAGCCAGCTAGCATTACTAGTTTGACCTGAGGGCAGGGCGAGGGCGGTGGATGATCTTAGACCAAAGGGAAGATTTTAACTTGCCTGAGATCAGTTAGCTCGCAGTCCTGTGGTTTTTTGCCGAGGTGCAAGGCTCGAAAAACCGATACCCGGTCAATCAACGCTGCTAAAAAATCTCCGCCAGGAAATTCTCCAGGGCCTGCCAGGAACGCCTGTCGGCGACGGCATTATATTTGATACCCATTTTCGGCATATCGGCTTCTGGGTTGGTAAAGCCGTGCATCGTGCCGCCATAGGTATGCAGTTGCCAGTCAACGCCAGTATCGGTCATCTCTTTCTCCAGAGCCACGACTTTATCATTGGTTGTCATGGGATCATCGTGTCCATCCAGGCACAGTACTTTGGCTTTAATCTGCGGGTTAGTAATGTTATCCGGCGCGTCGAATAAGCCATGAAAGCTTATAGCGCCTTTTAAATCGGCACCAGTGCGAGCCAGATCCAGGGCACACAGGCCGCCAAGGCAATAGCCCATTACCGCCATATTACCTGCGTCAACTTCCGCTTGTTCCCCGGCGACAGTCAATGCTACCGCCATACGGTTTTGCAAAACAGTCCGGTCATCCATTAGCGGTTGCATCATTTTTGTATTTTCTTCCGGTGAGCTGCCGTACAGGCCTTTACCATACATATCTAATGCAAAACCCACATAACCCAGCTCGGCTAGCTGATCGGCTCGCCTGCATTCCAGGTCGCCTCGGCCCCACCAGGTGTGGGCGATAATAATGCCTGGGCGTGGTTCGGTGACACTGTCGTCATAGGCCAGATAACCTTCTAATAGTGTCTCTCCGTCCTTATATTCGACGAGACGGTGCTGGATGCTCATGGCAACTCCCTGACAAAAGCCCTGGGTAAAAGATAGATTCGTATGGGCAACTATGACAATAAGGGGCAAGCAAAGTCAACGTGTGGAAGCACGTGGCTGACCATTCACAACAGAATTGCGATTAAATAAGCGCCTGAACAGGCATTTGATAAATGTTATTCTTGCGTCCTTTTGTTTTAACAGCGGCTATAGAATAGCTGGGGGAAGTATGGGCCAGGAAGAAAAGGAGCAGGAAGAAAGACCGGGTGTAGATGATCAATTGCGAGCTGATCTCGCCAAATTCGTGGCACTTAACTTTGGTGACACAGCGCGTATGGAAAATGTCGAGCCTATGCTCGGTGGTCACGCTGGCCTGACCTTTGGTTTTGATGTCTTTGATCAAGCAGGTGAACAACTGGGCGGCTACATCATCAAGCTGGCACCCAAAGGTGTACGCCGAGAGGGCAATACCGATGTCTACCGTACTGCGCCGCTGTTAAATACTCTGTATGACGCAGGCTTGCCGGTGCCAGCCGTACCCTTCGCTTCGCCGGATGAAGATGAATTTGAGGTGCCCTATGTGGTCATGGAAAAACTCAAAGGCCGCGAGTTTTTTATCTGGGAACCCCATGAGTCGTTCGATCTTAGCGACGAAAAGGTCGCGCCCATGTGGCGAGATATGGCGGAAGTACTACCTCGTATCCACCAGGTCGATTGGCAGAGCAAATTACCTAACTGGGAAACACCGCGACCGCTATTAGACGAAATCACCCGCTGGCAACCCATCTACGCCAAGGCATTGGAGCCTGAGTGGATCGTCGCGGCTGACCGCGCCCGGGAAGCACTGCTGGCTTCCATGCCGGATGAGAATCCCATTGGCATCGTTCACGGTGACTACCAGCCTGGTAACGGCCTGTTTTACGAAGGCAAACTCACCGGTATTATCGACTGGGAGCTGGTGCGCATCGGCTCGGTGCAGCTGGATATTGGCTGGCTGATGTTCTGCGCCGACAAATCTTTCTGGACCGATAACATCATGCCCTGTGTGCCAGTCTCGCCCGCTGAGCTTGCGGATATCTACCAGCGCGGCATGGGCAGACGCTTCGAAGATATCCTCTGGTACCAGGCTCTGGCTGCCTACCAACTCGGTTCCATCGCCTGTCTGAACGTGCGGCTACATCGCAAAAAGCAGCGCATTGACCCCATGTGGGAAGAGTTCGCTCATACCGTTACGCGGTTTTATGATCGGGCGGTAGAACTTATTACTTAGGATGATTAAAGTAGTTTAGAGGATCAATAAGTATAATAATAACATATGGGTATAGTTATTAATTAAAGTAGAATATAGATATGTGCAGGTCGATATAGACTAAATACAGGTAAATATTATGATAGATTTTCAACTACCAGCAGACCTGCTGGTACTCAAAGAGCGTACCGAAGAATTTATCCGCAACGTCGTTATGCCCTATGAAAACGACGCGCGGCAGGAATACCACGGCCCCACCGATGAGCTACGCGCAGAACTGGTGGCTAAAGCGCGAGAGGCCGGACTGTTAGCTCCTCACGCGCCGAAACAATACGGCGGCCTGGGGCTGGATCATCGCGGCATGGCCGTGGTCTTTGAGGCGGCGGGTTACTCGACCCTCGGTCCCCTGGCCCTGAATATCCAGGCGCCCGATGAGGGCAATACCAACCTGCTGCATCAGGTCGCCACGCCAGAACAAAAAGACCGCTGGCTAGTACCCATGGTGCAGGGTCATATTCGCTCCGTGTTTTCCATGACCGAACCCGATGGCGGCGCGGGCTCAGACCCTTCCCTGATGCAAACCACCGCCACACCCGACGGCGATGACTACATTATCAAAGGCCGCAAATGGTTTATCACCGGCATGCCCGGTGCTGGTTATCACATCATTATGGCCAAAACCCTCGATCACGAAGGTAACGATGTCGGTGCCACCATGTTTATGTGCGATGCAGATACCCCAGGCATCGACATGGTACGCATGCTCGACACCATCGACAGCAACTCACCGGGTGGCCACTGCGAGGTGGACTACAACAATGTACGCATTCCAGCCAGCCAGATCCTTGGCGAAGTTGGCAAGGGTTTTCGTTATGCGCAAGTGCGACTTGGCCCCGCGCGCCTGACCCATTGCATGCGCTGGTTAGGCGCCGCCCAGCGCGCCCACGATATCGCTACGGATTACGCAAGAACCCGGCAGGCCTTCGGCAAAGCCATTATCGAACACGAAGGCGTCGGCTTTCAGCTAGCCGATAACAAGATCGACCTGCACACCAGCCGCATGATCACCTGGCACGGCTGCTGGACGCTTGATCAGGGTGACAAAGCCCAAACCGAAACCAGCATGTGCAAGGTGCATTGCTCAGAAGCCCTGGGTCGGGTGGTGGATCGCTCTATGCAGGTACTGGGTGCCAAGGGTATTTGTACCGACACGGTGATTGAGCGTATCTATCGGGATATTCGCTGCTTCAGGATTTATGATGGGCCGAGTGAAGTGCATCGGTGGGTGTTGGCGCGGAGTTGACGTGTTGCGCAACTAAGCAATGGTGGTCGCTGTTGATCGTTTGTGCTGTGATTACATTTTTTTAATCAAAGAATGACCGGTCCGAGCGTCTTTCGTGAAAAGGGTTTCCGGGTTCAATAATCGCGAAGTGTTTGCCTGAGGTGTGTGCTGCAGATGAATACGTGATGAATGAAGCTTTAGATCACTTCGATATTCGTTACTCTATGGTTAGTTGAGTGATTAAAGAGGTAGATGCAGAAAATGCTTGATTGCGAGACCTCGACCCTACACTGCGGGTAAAAAAAGCGGTTGGGGCCCGGTAAATGGCCCTACGCATCTCTTTTTAAAACCAGAGGAATTATTATGAAAATCGGTGTGTCTCTACCGGTTCGCGAAATGGCTAACGACCTTGTTGCCATTCGCGACTTTGCGCAGACTGCCGAAGGTCTTGGCCTAAATCATCTAAGAGTCCCAGACCAAATCATGCGGCCGGGCAACAAACATCTACACGAGCCGATGATGCTCCTGTCCTACATCGCTGCACTAACAGAGAAGATTGAGCTTTGTCCCTCGGTGATTGTGCTACCAGCTCGTCAAACCGTCCACTTTGCACGGCAGGCCGCAGAACTTGACGTGCTTTCTGGTGGTCGAGTTAGAGTCGGCATCGGCGTTGGTGGTAGCGTCGATGAGTATGAGAGCCTGGGCATGGATTTCAATCGACGCGGTAAACGATGTGATGAGCAGATGGCTTTATTAAAGCAACTCTGGTCTCAGGAAGAGGTTAACTTTCAAGGCGAGTTTGATTCCGTAACAGGCATGGGTATTAACCCACTGCCAGTTCAACGACCAATCCCCATGTGGATTGGTCCTGCAGGTATACCCTCTGCTTCGGTTGCCCGCCGCATCGGCCAGCAAAGTGACGGGTGGTTTGTGCTCTGTTCGCCAGAGGAATTTCCGGATGTTCGGGAAAGTATTTTTGAGCAGGCATATGAAGCAGGTCGGTCACCCGATGAGCTTGGACAGGAAGCGGGCGTCGCTGTGGTTGGGCAAAGAGAAGCGGAATGGAAGGATCGAGTTTCTAATTGGAACCAGATCGGGTTATCTCACCTGTGCTTGCGTACACTCGGTGGTGGGTTGAGTATCACAGAGCACATTCCAACTCTGGAGCGCGTTGTCCATGAACTCCCGGATGGTGTGCGATAAGACTAGCAACAGGGTACCTTTCGTATCAAGGGGAGTATCAAGGTATCAATGAATATCAATGGGTGAATATCAATGGGTCGACCAGCTTGATTTTCCTTTCATAATGAAAGACTTCGCAAAAACATCAGTAGGTTAATTGAAAGACCTGAAAGATTGAGTTTACTGAGGGTGATAGAAAGAGTGAAGGTACTCGAATCAAGCTGGCTGACCCCACGATCTGTCATCGCCTAAAGAGTTTATAAAAATACATGAAGGGCAAAAAGCAAAGCCAGTTCCTGTGCAAACCGGGTTATTTTGAGCGGAAAAGCATTGTATGGGGTCAGAGTACAAATCAACCATGACGTCTGTTTTCGGTCGATGCTTTTGCTGCAGTTTTGACCATGAGTTTTTACTCTGACTCCATACAATTCTGGGGAGGAGAACGATTATGTTCTGCGAGACCGCAAATCAAACCGCGAGGCGATACAGACCGTTCTCTTCTAACACGGAGCCATTCCCCAGCATTTCTTCCAGGTGCCGCGTAATGGTATAGATTTCACAGCTCTCCGCCCACAGTCCGTCGTACCATGTGGGGTAAACGAAGCGGTGTGTCACCAGTTCGTCGAGTGTCATGGGGTTTTCGCCGATCACTTTGAGGATGGCCGCCTCCCGTTCGTCTATTTTGGCTGCAAAGGCGCGTAGCATGTCTAAAAAGGTTTCGCGATCAGTGATCACGCCCTTGTGGTGGGAGGTGACCCAGGCTTTGGCTTCAATCTCTTTCAGTCGATCGAGCGAGCGGCGGAAATCCTGTAAGTTGGAGCAGCCGTCGCCATAGTAGGGGCCGAAAC
>QNFP01000062.1 GCA_003645535.1 Gammaproteobacteria bacterium
GTGGAAAACTTTTATACGACGGCGCACTGGGCATGACGAGTTGACGGAAAATCGACCAAACGCCGATAAGCAGAAAACGGGAAGCCCGGCTCCCCGTTTTTCTCTAATTTAGCTAGCTTTTAGCTTTCCAAATACCGCGCGAATAACATCGTCAGCACCAGGATAGGGCTGCGCACCGGTCATATCACTGATATCGCCCCAGTGATCGCGAATCTGCTCGGGTGTCGGCACCTCGTCACCTTTGAAAATATAACCCGGAGCTTCAACGATCTGCACCTTGCTGTAATAGCCCATCCCCGCTTCAATGATTTCTCCGGCCAGGGTGGATTCCTCTGAACATAACCAGCCGATCAACGCGGTGACATATTCTGGCTTCATTTTGGGTGCTAATTTCGGTGACATAACTTCTTCGGTCATTCTCGTTAAGGCCATGGGCGCGACGGAATTGACCAGCACGTTTTTTGAGGTGCCTTCCTGCTTTAAGGCATTCATAAAGCCAATGAGCGAGATTTTGGCACTGGAATAATTAGTATGGCCGTGGGTGCCGTACAGACCGGCAGCCGATGACGTCATGACAATCCGGCCATAGCGATTTTCCAGCATCATCGGCCAGGCGGCTTTAGTGCAATACACTGCACCCATCAAATGTACGTCCATCAAAGAGATGAAATCTTTGAGGTCCATCTTGGCGAAACTCTTATCACGCACATTACCGGCGTTATTGATCAATATGTCGACCTTGCCGAAATTGTCGACCGCTGTTTTGATGATATTAGCGCCGCCTTCTTCCGTGGCCACGCTGTCATAGTTGGCGACCGCTTTGCCGCCAGCATCGGTAATTTCTTTTACTACTTCATCGGCCGCCTTGCTCGACCCACCGGTGCCGGCAACCGAGCCGCCAAGATCGTTAACCACTACTTTGGCTCCGTTAGCGGCAAAATATTTTGCGTGGCTGCGACCCAGGCCAGAACCCGCTCCAGTTACAACCGCTACTCGTCCGTCAAATGAAATACTCATGCTTATCTCCTATGTTGTTAAAGTAGATCGTTGAATTGAATTTTTTGTGGGCCCGATTATGCATATTCCCATTGATCATAACAGAGCCACGCCCGGTGATGTGTTAGTGTTAACCGGTTCTGGCTGGGCTTTTAATTTTTTCGTGGAGTGAGAATTTATGCGTATTGCCATCAATGGTTATGGAAGAATCGGTCGCTGCCTGGTCTGGGCAATACATGAGCGCGGCTTAAACGAGAAGCTAGAGATAGTCGCTATCAATGACCTCGCCGATTTTGAGGTGCTGGCGCACCTTAGCAAATACGATTCCACTCACGGACGTTTTGATGCCGATGTACAACTAGATGGCGATACACTACTCATCGATGGCCATCCCATTCGTATTATTTCTGAGTCAGATCCGGCGAAATTACCCTGGGCGGAGCTGGATGTTGACCTGGTGCTTGAGTGCTCAGGTAAATTTAAAAAGCGAGATCTCAACCAGCAGCACCTGGACGCCGGCGCCAAACGGGTGTTAATCAGTTATCCAATGGCGGAGGCTGATCTCACAGTGGTTTATGGGGTCAATCACCAGGATCTCGAAGCCAGACACCGCATTGTATCCAACGCTTCCTGTACCACCAATTGTTTAGCGCCCATGGCCAAAGTACTGCATGAACTAGTCGGTATCGAACAGGGCATCATGACCACCGTCCACGCCTATACTAACGATCAAAACCTGATCGACAAACAACATAGCGACCTCTATCGCGCGCGTTCCGCTACCCAGTCGATTATTCCGACCAAAACCGGGGCGACCAGCGCTGTGGGTCTGGTACTGCCCGAGTTGCAGGGCAAGCTAACCGGTATGGCGCTGAGGGTGCCAACACTGAATGTCTCACTTGTGGATTTTCATTTCACCGCCGGCAGCGATTCGAGCGTTGCTGTCATCAATGCCGCCATGCAGGAAGCTGCCGCCAACGAACTCAAAGGAGTCCTGGCCTATAACGACCAGGCCCTGGTATCCATCGACTTCAATCATCACCCGGCTTCGTCTATTTTCGATGCCGCGCAAACCCAGGTGATGGCTCGACAGATCAGAGTGATGAGCTGGTATGACAACGAATGGGGGTTTACCAACCGTATGCTCGATGTGGCGGCTCTTATTGATCAGTTTTGAGCCTTAGCAAAAACTGAAATCGGCAGAACTTCTCTGTTCTGCCGTCTATCCTGGATCAATCTAAACTGCTGGTATAAAGCTACTACATACAAAACTTCCAGGTATAAAGGTGAGACCTGAGATGGTGGGGTTTGCCTTCGATGTTTGACATCCGTCAGTTACTAAGCCGACTTAGCATGGATAACCCCCTGGTCCACCAGTTGCTGTACCTGTTCATCTGTATATCCCAGTGAGGTTTTTAATACATCGCTATTGTCCTGGCCGCGGGTAGATGTCCACAGTTCGGGTAACTCGGCGTTTTCAGAAAATTTAATGGGGAAACCTGGAATGGTGACATCGTGGTCGATGCCCGCATCAGGTACGTTGCGGACCATCTCGCGGGCGATAAAGTGCGGGTGTTTTATTGTGTCTGCCACGGACATGACCGGCGCACAGGGAACGCGTTGCTCGGCAAGTGCGTCGAGGATTACCTGGTCACTTTCCTGAGTGGCCATCCATGCTTCGACCAAAGCCACTAATTCGTCAGAATGTTCGGCGCGACTGCGTGTCTCGGAAAAGCGGGGGTCTTCGATCAAGTCCTCACGGCCCATGGCGCGGGGTAATCCCGCCCACTGCAAATCTCCTGCAAGGATGGCTATCCAGCCCTCAGCCCCTTTAAATACACCGTAGGGTGCCAGGCCTTTATTGTGAGTGCCGCAGCGAATCGGGTTAAATTCTCTTTTTGCATTAGCGCAAAATTGCACATTGGCTTCGTGCATGTGATAAAGCGCATCGACCATGGCGATATCGATATATTGTCCGCGGCCAGTGCGATCCCGATGGAACAGCGCGTAACCGAGTGAGGCAAAACCGTGTACCCCCGCGTTTACATCAGCAATGGCCATGTTGACAAATTGTGGCGGCCGGTCGGGCTCTCCAGTCATATGCATCAGGCCCGAAAAAGCCTGGGCGATCAGATCGAAACCCACTTTGTCCGACAGTGGTCCGGTGCGGCCAAAGGCGGAAATCGATAACATGATTAACTTGGGATGAATTTTACTCAGAGATTCGTAGTCGAGATGACGTTTTTTCATCACCCCCGGGCCATAATTTTCGACGACAATATCGACGGTTTTGACCAGATCGTGGAGCAGGTCGACGGTCTCCGGTTTGGAAAAATCGACGCAAAGACTTTTTTTGCCGCGATTATGTTGTATGTAATAAACGCTGCGACGATTTTTGAACACCGGTATTTGCCGGGATGGATCACCGCCGGGAGTTTGTTCCACCTTGATAATTTCTGCGCCCAGTTCGGCCATCATCCGAGTAACGGTAGGTCCCGCCACATATTGAGTAAAATCGAGAACCCGAACGCCTTCAAGCATCCGTGGTGTGGTGTTGGTTTGGCTCATGTAGAGCTCCTGAAATGTTGTTAGATCACTAGACTATCATGCTGGCATACTGCGATGCGAACTGACCACACGCCAATGATTTTGAGTGTATTCAATGCGAGGTTAATCTATAGATACAAATGCAGGAGACCTTGCTGTGTAGTGCAACTGTTACTCAAAAGAGTAGATATGCCAAAGAGTAATCCGCTCGACTGCTGAAGACTTAACAGATTGGTCGCTCCAGTCATGACGAGCTAAGCGATGATCTTCGATGCGTATAACTTATCGATATCTCTATCTTTTATACCGAGGTCGGCCAGCAACTCACGAGTATGCTCACCCAAACCAGGCGCTGGACCCTGGATGTTCGCAGGGGTTACAGAGAACTTTGCTGCAGGTCTTGCCTGTCGCACTCGGCCCAAACCCTGCTGATCCATTTCTACTATCAACTGATTAGCAAGTATTTGTTCGTGACTCAACAATTCTTTTCTGCTTAATACCGGTGCGCAAGGTACGCTGTATTCATCCAGTTTTTTCAACCAGTATTCACTTGTTTGTGTAGCAATGACTGCGGCCGTAATTTTAATCCGCTCAGTGACATTCCTGACCCGACCATTGGGTGTATTAAAGCGCTCATCATTAAGCCATTCCTCACGATCCAGTGCCCTGCACAAACCTTCCCACTCGACATTAGACACCGCACCAGCGGTGATATAGCCATCGGCAGTTTGATAAACCAGGTCCGGTGCGCGCTGTGGAGCTGCTTTGTCCTCATCCCCCACGACCGTATATCCCGCCATACCTTCAGCCCAGATCAAAGCAATCATGGCATCAATCATGGCCAGTTTTACGTGCTGGCCTTTACCAGTTCTCTCCCGAGCTAGTAGAGCTGCAGTAATAGCCTGGGCAGACGTAATAGCTGTGGTCTTGTCTGGAATAACCGCGCGAATCATCGCGGGTCGACCTGTTTCGCGATCCCTTTGAATATCAGCAAGGCCCGACAATGCCTGGATCACCGGATCATAAACACGTTTATGCGCATAGGGTCCCTGCTCGCCGAACCCCGATATTGAGCAGTAGACGATATCTGCTTTGATAGCGCTGATAACATCATAGCCAAGACCCATTCGTTCGATGGCGCCCGGTCGAAAATTTTGCACGAATACATCTGCAGTGCGGGCAATTTCCTTAACCAGATCGACGCCTTCATTGCTTTTCAAATCGACCGCTATGCTTTTCTTACCACGATTAGCTGACAAAAAGGATGGCGAAAATCCGGATCGTCCACCACC
Organism: Gammaproteobacteria bacterium; assembly: GCA_003645535.1. Classification (GTDB taxonomy): domain Bacteria; phylum Pseudomonadota; class Gammaproteobacteria; order Pseudomonadales; family Porticoccaceae; genus HB2-32-21. The sequence continues at coordinate 4,836 of QNFP01000062.1, forward strand.
CATCTGTCGGACGATATCACCATGAGTTGGTTCGACTTTAATAACCTCGGCACCCTGATCGCACAGGAACATGGTCGCCAGCGGCCCTGACAACACCGCAGAAAGATCAAGGATTCGAAATCCGCTTAATGGCCCGCTCATATACTTCTCCCGGCCTGAAAAACCAACAACCATTTAGGGTTGACCAAATTATCAAAACGGCTAATGCTCCCGCTTTGCAAATTACGGATCCCCCTACCTCTGACTGCACAGAGTTCGAGTGTCGAGCAGCAATATTTTGTACTAGTGAGGATTATCATTCCCATCGTTAAAAGTATCTTTACAAATATCTCTATAAACTCAAACTAACCGCAGCGTGCCCAGATATTTCCTCTTCCCTCTATGATCTAAATCATAGAACAGTCAGAAATATCTTTCATTAATAGAATATATATAGATATTTCGATATTATTCTCAGGTTGGGTAATGATCACTCAACAAACGGCACATTTTTTACTAGACTAAAGACTCGCCGCGCACAGTTTTGCTGTCGTGCGCGTAGGGAATTTGTTACTTTGTGATATTACTCTGGGACATAAATAATCATGGCTAAATTAACATCAGTGACAAGCACAGTGGGGAAGAAGGGTAGCCAGGATATTAAGGATAAGAAACAGCGAATTGTATTTGATCTCAACGCTAAAAATGAAGCCATCAAATGGAATGAAGACGGTTCCTATCCGTACAGCAGCAAAATTGCTGTGCTTGACTACGAACACCAGAAACACGAATTGCAGATCGAATTACTCAAACTGCAGAGCTGGGCTAAAGAGACCAACCAGCGCATAGTGGTTGTTTTCGAGGGTCGGGATGCGGCGGGAAAAGGTGGCACTATTAAACGCTTTATGGAACACCTCAACCCCAGGGGAGCAAGAGTCGTCGCTTTAGAGAAGCCCACCGCCCGAGAACGCAATCAATGGTACTTCCAGCGCTATATCCAGCATCTCCCCAGGAAGGGAGAGATCGTTATGTTTGACCGCTCGTGGTACAACCGCGCCGGCGTCGACAAGGTAATGGGGTTTTGTACAGATCTAGAGCATCTGGAGTTTTTACGCCAGGCACCGCAACTTGAGCGAATGCTGGTAAATAGTGGCATAATCCTCTTTAAGTACTGGTTTTCTGTAAGTCGTGAGGAGCAGTTCAGGCGCTTTAAATCACGCCAGAAAGATCCATTAAAACAGTGGAAGTTGAGTCCGGTGGATTTGGCGTCTCTGGAACGCTGGGACGACTACTCCCAGGCCAAACAGGTTATGTTTTTTCATACCGATACCAACGACGCACCCTGGACCGTGATTCGCTCTGATGACAAAAAACGAGGAAGAATCAATTGCATGCGCCACTTCCTTTCGTCGCTGGACTACACTAACAAGGACAAAGACGTAGTTGGTCAACCGGATCCTTTGATAGCCGGGCAAGTGGATCGTATTCATGAGCGCGATGAGATCGTTATATAACCAGTTTCTAATACTATAAAGGAGGCAACTAATGAGCTCTAACAAAAAATTAAACAGTCTTGAAGATTTAATGAATAAGTCGGAAACACGCCTCAAAGAGGCGATCGTGCAAGCTGATAAAGCCGCGAAGCGTGCAGAAAAAGCTCAAAAAGCTGCAGACAAAGCTCGTGAACACCTCAAAGAAGTTGAAAGATTATTAAAGAAAGCCCGGGCCAGTAAAGCTGCCTCCAAGCAGACGGCAAAAAAAGCAGCTATCAAAAAAGCAAAAAAGGCATCGACAAAGAAAAAGAAAAAAAACAGGAAAAAGAAAAGAAAAGCCAATTGATCAACAACATGATACGTTAAACATAGTTGCTCTGGCACTGATCTTACAGACAATATCAAGTGATGAGTGTCGAGTGCTGACTGTCGCATAAGGTGGAAGGTAAAGGTCAGTAATCACCTGCAGCTGTTCAAACAAACTACAGCGACACAAGAGATAAATTGACAACGACATAATTTACCGACTGCGCAGTTTATTAAAAGTTAAGCTTCAATTACGCCCAATTTGAAGTTTAAGCAATCAACCTTTTGGGCATTTAGGAGTGGTTTATGAATGTAATAAAAAAGTTAGGTACCGTAATCGTTCTCATGAGTATTGCTATTTCCTCTAGCGCATTTGCTCTTGATAAGAATCAAAAACTGTTTGTTAACCTTACCAGCAACGAAATCAATCGGGCAGCGATGGCTATTTCGTACAGCACTAAAGTACTCACTCAGTTAGAAATACCCGTAACAATTTATTTGAATGTAGAAGGTGTTTGGCTCGCTGACAAAAACATCCCTGAGCATAAACATGTAAGTGGGAAGTCATTAAAAGAGATGCTCTCAGGGTTTATGAAAGCAGGTGGTAAAGTAATATTATGTGGGATGTGCATGGAAAACATCGGCGGCATTACAAAAGATGAAGTGATCGAAGGAGTCGAAATCGGCCCCGGCCTGGCAGCATTATTTGCGGAGGGGACTACGGTTTTGAGTTATTAGCTGTAGAAGCTCAGACCAGTAAAGCTGCTACCAAACAGACGGCAAAAAAAGGCGGCTAGCAAAAAGGCGTTATTAAATTATGGCCTGTTACTAAGGAGTAATTATTCGAAATGTTGCCGATGCCGAGGCCAATAATTCTCCTTCCAGTGATTTCAGCTCGGCGGCCATAAAAGCAACCGTTCGTGCTTTCTGCACTATCCAGGCTTCGGCAAGTACAGGGCCAGGCTGGACGCCTTTAATGAAACTGGTTTTGATTTCCAGGGTCGGTATCGAGGTTTCCGGTTCACAGGTGCTGATCAGCGCTGGCGCCATAACATCGTCAAGCATGGCCGTAACAAAGCCGCCCTGTACAAAACCTTTTGGATTGGTCATGGCCTCCGTCGGCTGATACTTAAATATCATTCTGCCGCCACCAGGGGTTATCTCGACGACGCTCATGCCTAATAATTCGCTGCATTGAGCTAAAGGCTCTTCGCCACGCAATATCTTCCATATCCGATGCTCCGCTTCCGACATAACTCACTCTCCCATTGTTTGTGTAATCGCAGGTGGGTGATTCTACCTTTTTAGGCACGCTAATATTTCATCATTAATGGTGGATGAAGATATCACCGCCACGAACGAATATCATCTATAAGAGGTTTTCAGGGGGTCGGCATCGAATGGCACTTGCTTAAGAACTTAATTCATTATTCAAGCTGCAAGCGAACCGTTTCCAGATGAAGAGAAAGTGCTTCTGCCACACGCTTTCTTCCCACCCGTCGTTTAAATCCGGCAGCAAACCCGAGCACTGCGTCTGTATAAGTATGGTTGACAGCAAAGGCTAACGAATGATCACAGTAGGGCACGACACCAATAATGGTCAACATTGAGAAGTACCCGCGTGAAGCATAAAAGTGCAAATCCGACGCCAGGGCGCTCTCTTTTTGCAACAGGCGTAATTCGGAACTAAGAGCCCAAAGATTCTGATTATCGAATTCGGTCTCTAGCCAGAAATACTGTTGATCAAACTCGGGTTCAGGTGCTGATGATGGAGCTAATAATCCACCAACAAACAATGGGAACTGGTTTTCCAGAAATGAAAAAGATTCAATCGCCGATGTTAATTCCTTCGCCGGTGAAACCTCCTTGCCATGTGAATCGAAATAGGGCTTGATTCCTCTTACACCACTCCCTATAAAAGACTCTAATCTATTCTCCAAAATATTACGCCATACCTGCTCAGCCCCCAAAACACCCTGTTTGCCTTTAACATTAACGGCCTTCAGGTTCGCTGATTCCAGAAGACTGAGGTTAAAATTACGGCCAGGATTTCGAAAAGCTCGTGCCAGGTCTGACTCTGGCTCGACAGTCAACTGGCCAAACGTAAATGCCTCTTGCTCTGATTCACTTAAGGCTTGATAGCGCTCGACCTCATGCACTTTCCTGAATGTTTCGTCGGCCATAAACCCATTAATTACCGTGCGAGGTGCAACACCTCTGACCAAAAGCATTGCCCCAACAGCAACAATTTCCTCGGGCAATTGCTCATCAGTAAGTAAAGCGGTATGAACTACATCGCCCTGCTCCAATCTAGTTTGATGCTCTGACAAGCCTAAATATTGGGCCAAATCATTAAAAAAGGGGCTGCCGCAAGCCGCTGGCTGGGAAACAGCCAGTGAAGGCGTTGTCAGTAAGACAAAGAAAATAGAAACCATGAATCCAGAGAACACATGAAGCATATCAGTAGACTCCCTGGGACAGGATATTACTCCAGAATGTTCTCCTCGTCATAACAACCTCCTGGTTTGTATGGGGTCGATTTGTATGGGGTCAGAAAACTCATGGTTAAAACTGCAGCAAAAGCATCGACCGAAAACAGATAGTCATGGTTGATTTATACTCTGACGCCATACAATGCTCAGAAATTGAAGCCAAATTTAATGCATTTTTAGAAGTGCCCTAATGTCGACCTTATCTATCTGCTCTGGCTGCAGGCATTGTTCCGCATACTTTAAGTAAACGCCGGTGCGAATAAACAAACTAAAGCAATCTTTATCAATATGATTGTCCAGCGCCATCTTGTGGAGTATGTCTATCGCCACGCTGACGGTTTTGGCTTTCTTATAAGGTCTGTCTGAAGCGGTGAGCGCTTCAAAAATATCAGCCACCGCCAGTATGCGCTCTGGAATACTTAGCTGATCGCCAGGTAATTTTCTTGGGTAGCCGTTGCCGCCCATGGTTTCGTGGTGAGTTGATGCGTAACGCGGCACATTCTGCAGCTCGGGAGGAAAAGGCAAGCTATCTAGCATTTTGATGGTGCTGATCATATGCTCATTGATTTTAAATCGATCTTCCACGGTCAATGTTCCACGGGATATGGACAAGTTGTAAATTTCACCCTGATTGTACAGATGCTCGGGAATGTCCATATTGATACCCAGCTCCGCTGGATAATCGGTGGATCGGGTCCTTTCAATAATATGCTCGGGCTTATCGGCGAGAAGCTTCTCCTCCGCTGGCAGATTTTCTGGCTCGCCCTGTAATCGCAGCTCTTCCACAGGGGAAAGTCCCAGTCGGTCATCAAAATAGCGATGCCAGATTTTGCTGCCAATGCTGCGCAGCCTCTCCTGTTTCTCCGGATCGAGAAATTCACCACCAACATTACAACTGGCGACAAATTTGTAATCATCCTGAAGACTGGCCTGCCGCACTTTCAGTTCCTGAGTCAATGCTTCACGTTGTTCCGGGTTTTCGGCCAGTAATTTCCAGTAGTCGATCTCGGCATCGCGATGCAGCACCTCAAAACGCATACGCACCTCGTGGATGCGGTTGTAGATAACTTCAAGCTTGCTGCCTTTATCAACAATATGTTCTGGCGTGGTTATCTTTCCGCAGTCGTGTAGCCAGGCACCAATTTTATATTCCCGCCACTGATCATCGGATTCCAGCTTGAATGATTTGAATGCCGAGGTATCGCTGGCCGATGCCGCCTCCGCGAGCATTTGCGCCAGCAGAGGCACCCGCTCACAATGGCCTCCAGTGTAGGCTGATTTATCATCAATGGCCTGCGCAATCAGCTGGATAAATGAGTCCATCAGTTCCCGCTGAGCCTGCTCATGGGCACGGATGGCGCTAACCATCTCAACCATGGACTCAGACAGCTCATTGAGTTCTTTAATATGACTGGTAACTTGCTGCACATCGTCGTACTGGCGATCCCGCACCTTATCATTTTCCAGGGCAAGTTCCCTGATGGGGCGAACGATAGGCGAGGCAAACACCCAGGAAAAAGGCAACAACAGGAACAGGAAGCCCGCGGTAATCCCAATGGACAGCTTTACCTTGTCCATGAACGGGCCGACGATCGCAACCTCCGGCACACGCACCCCGAAAAATAGCGGCCGCTCATCAGCCGAGGTTATTCGGGTGCCATAGACAAACCAGGTCTCTCCATCAACGTTAGTTTCAATTAGTTGATCCAGCAGAGACGAATCGGAGGTCATGGCCTCCAGTACCTCACTGGGTACGCGGCCAGCTTCAGCCTGATTGTTGCGCCCCTGGAAATCCAGCCACTGCTGTTCTAAATAGTCCCGCTGTGTAATACCAATCGCGGCAATCGCCCTGTTAATCAACTGCAACAACTCCGCATTACTGTTCTGCACCATAATCCGCAGCGTGTCGGGCACTGCGGCCTTACCGAAAGGTCTGTTGTGATACACCAGCCCTTTCAGAAAGTAGTGACCGGCCACATGGCGCAGCATCACTTCATTATCCAGGGCTGCATCAACTTCACCATCCAGCACCTCTCGTAGTGCCTCGAGGGTATCTGCAACCTCTACAATCCTTATGTCCGGGAAAAGCTCACGCACCACCGGAATAACCGACCAGTCAATGGGGATGGCGAGGGTTTTACCGCGCATTTTTTCCAGGCTTTTTAAATCGGGAGCAGCCGCAGTCGTGGCGAGGGCATAGGGGACTTCGGCATAGCCTGTACTTGTCAGCCCCCACTGTGCATTTTCCAAAGTCGGAATAACCGACTGCAACAGATCCAGATCGCCCGCCTTGAACAGGGCTATCAGCTCACCCCAGCTAAGCCCGTTGACAAATTTAAATTGCAGCCCGGTCATCTTGCCTATCAGCCGGATAACATCGACAGAATATCCTCGCGGCTCCCCCCCAAGGGCATAGTCGAAAGGTGGCCAGTTCATTTCGTTGGAAACCTTAAGCGTCGGTTGCGATTCTACAAAGGTCTTTTCTCTGCCCGTCATTGTGAAACTGGGCACGGGAAGTTTGGCTGAACTCTCTGATGATTCAGCACTTGAGAAAATTATTTCGCCATCCTCGTTGTAGAGAAAAATTTCTCCAGATTCAGCCACTCTTTGTCTGGCAAGGAAGCTTGAAACCGAGCTCAGTGTCATGTCTATGCCAACGACCGTATCGGTCTTGCCCAGACGCCTTGAAACGGTCTGCCCGGCCTGGTCCAGCTGGGCAAACAGGTAAGGCTCGCTGCGGTAGACGGTATCTGACTTCATGGCACGGCTGTACCAGGAGCGAGCACGCACATCGAAATCGCTTGACTCAGACCTCGCCAGGCGCAAATTAAAGCTGCCGTCGTAGTAACTAAAGTGCCGCTGTCTTGTAGCGCCTTTACCTGTAACTCGAACAAGCAGCCAGCGATCTGTCGGTAGTGCACGTAGTGACTTGCGCGCCAACTCGCTGGTGTTGAGATTGATCAGTTCGAAAAAAGAACCATCTCCATGGCCCAGGTACACACCGTAAAGCAGGGGGTTCTTTTCCATGACGCCGGCAAAGACCTTGGTTTTCAGAGCCTCATCTTCACCGCTACCCAGCGCAGGGTTTTCAGCCAGCAGTTCAATAACATTGGCATTTCTATCGCCGATGCCACGTATTTCATTGGCGACAGACCTGGACGCCAGAGTGTAGAGGTTTCGGGCGGTATCTTTAGCCAGTGACTGGCCGAAATAGTATTGCAGTCCAATTGCCAGTGCCGCAGTAAGCGCCGTGGCCAGCGCAAAGACTGATACCACGGTAAAGCGGATACTGGGATTGATTTTTTTTAAACGCAACACGCCTTTGATCTCATGATAAGAACTCACGAAACCTAGCAGAAACCAGCCTAAAAAACATGTATTTCCAACAGATCACCTGACTATGGTGAGACTTATTTCAGTGGTGGTGTCAGATAATGTTCTGCTTTCAATGCTATTCTTTGATAACTCCATGCTTGTGCGGAATGACGCGTTGAGAGATAAAAGGTTTCGACTCTGCCCCTTAATATTGTGTCTTTAGGCGCCCAATTAAGCTCTGCTTCTGTATCAATTGTATGGGGTCAGAGTAAAAACTGATGGTTAAAACTGCAGCAAAAGCATCGACAGAAAACAGACCGTCATGGTTGATTTATACTCTGACCCCATACAATGCTCTCCCGTCTCATAGGCTATTATGACCAGGCCGCCGACTGTAAGATAAGGTGTCCTTAAAAAACTCGGCACCCAACTCTATAATAAAGACAGTAGAATTTACGGCGTATTCCGTGGATACACCGTAAATCAATTCAGGCTAAAGGCATAAATATGAAAGCGGCAACAACACAGGGCTTTGGACCTTATTCATCTTTTGTTATCAAAGACGTGACTAGACCTAAAGTCGCTACTAAAGATGTTCTGGTAGAAGTTTATGCCTCTTCAGTAAATCCGAAAGACTGGAAACTCAATCAAAAAGTTTCTTCCGTTATCCCCCCGCTTGGTTGTTTGAAGAATACACATATCATTGGAGATGACCTTGCCGGCATAGTGGTGGACAAAGGCGAGCAAGTCACTGGTTTTGACATAGGCGATGAAGTGTATGGTATGGATATGAATCTGCGAACGGCAGCCTGCGCAGAATATGCAAAGATATCCCAGCGTTGTATCGCGCACAAACCTGCAACACTCTCGTTTAGTGAAGCGGCCTCCGTCCCCCTGGCCGCACTAACGGCATTACAGGCTTTTTATATCGGGAAGCTTAGCGAGGGCTCCAGGGTATTAATTGTTGGCGCCTCTGGTGGTGTCGGCACGTTTGCGGTACAAATTGCCAGAGCAATGGGAGCAAAAGTCACCGCTGTATGCAGCGGCAAGAATGCCGAACTAGTGACGAGTCTCGGGGCCGCCAAGGTCATCGATTACACCACACACGACTACCTCAAAGAAGAAAACGATTTCGACATGATATTTGATGCCACTTCTTTCGAAGGACTCGCCTCATGTTCATCGCTAATGAAGGACGACGGCGTTTTTGTCACCACAGTCGGACATGGCAAGGCCTTTTTCGATCTCTTTAAAGCCCAGTTAAGCCAAGGTGACCAAAAAGCAAGATCTGTTTTTGTGCAGTCGAGGACAAAGGACCTTGAAACGCTGACACATTTTATAGACGAAGGTAAAGTTAAACCTGTGCTGGATAGTCAGTATCCTTTAGCCAAAATTGATGATGCTTTCACTCGCAGCAAAACAGGGCGCGCCCGTGGCAAGATCGTGATTAATATTAAATGATGA
>QNFP01000063.1 GCA_003645535.1 Gammaproteobacteria bacterium
GTCCGCGGCTCAACCGGTAGTTGGGGGGCACCTCTGGGAGCCTTCCAACAATCAAACCAAAAGCGGACAACCTATTTGCTACAGAACCGGACATTTCTATTTGTTGCTAACAGAAATAATCATAAACAGAAATAATCATAAATTGATGGCTAGTGGGTCGCCATATGGCATATAGGTCAATTTAGACGAAATTATTGTGTTAGAACAATTGCTGTTGCTATCTTTTTGGTTACACTAGGCGGGTTAAATAAACTACCTAATTTCAGTGTTTATGACTGTATCTATCACAATGCTAATGCCACCAGCTATGACCGGGCTCAGAGCTCTATTTTTGTTATGACTAATTCCGCTCCCTTACAAACAAAGCATTTTGATTCCACAAACAAAGTCGATCAGCGTATTGAAGCCGCTCTTGCTGAGGTAGATCGTAATGCCTTTATTAGCAGTGAAGAAGCAGGTCTTGTGGTCGGTCATAGTATTCCTTCTACGGCCACCTTACGGCACATTTTTAGCGTGGTCGAATTTCCGCAAAATCCGACAGTACTACAGATAGGTGCTGGGCTTGGATACGTCTGTGTAGTGTTATCCCGAGTGGCAAGTAAGGTTATTGCTATTGAAAAAATTGGCTCTTTAGCTGCAGCAGTTGTGGACAGAGCGCAGGCTTTACGGGTTGAAAACATAGAGGTCCGCCAGGGTGACGGTAGCCTGGGAGCGCCCAAAGACGCACCTTTCGATATTATCGTTGTATCTACCCCCAAAATTGAAGATAAATCAGCTTTGTGTAAACAACTCGCTCCAGGAGGCCAACTGGTTTGCATAGAATACGCAGAGGCTTCTTTACTAAAACTGGTTAAATATATTAACGATAGTGATGGCAATAAGATGCGTAGCGAACACGGTTACGTGGATTTTGTAAGGGACAAAGATGAAATACTGATTGAACTGGGCTTTGTCACAAACGATATACTCGACAAGGCTCGTCGCCTTTCTAGAATCAAGAAAACAACCATTATAGATGAGGTGCGTCAACTAATTAATCTGAACGATATTGTGCTCTATGAAACTCTGGCAAAACAATATGGGGTACAGTTAGGTAATGTCGAACATTTGTTACAGAGTGTCGATCCAAGTTTTTTCGACAGTTGCTCAAAGGCCTTCCTTGATCACCAACATTTAATACCACTGCATATTGAAAACGATTCCCTGAAAGTTGCCACCGACAACCCGAACACTTCTATGGTGGAAATTCAGCAGGTATTTCCCCACTGCAAAATTGAAAAAGTGCTGGTGACACCGACTGATTTCCATCGACTCTGGTCCGCTATCGATATTTCTCTGAAAGCTCATACTATACTCGCACCGACTTCCTCTGATGACGCCGATATCAAGGTTGATGTTGACCTGATGGGCCAACAAAAGCCCGAGCTGGAGGCTCATCTGGTTACCGTTTTTGAGGCTTTATTACTTGATGCTGTTGCCGAGCGTGCCAGTGATATCCATCTTGAACAATACAACGGAATGATCCGGGTACGTTTACGAGTTGATGGAGAATTACGTGATCTCAGCCATTACAATCTTGATTCCCAACAGCTCAAAGGCCTGATCAATGTTATCAAGCTACGCGCTGAGCTTAATATTGCCGAACGACGATTGCCCCAGGGGGGACGATCCAGGTTACGTGTGGGCAGCTCGATATTTGATTTGCGCATCCAGGTGCAACCAGCCCTGCATGGCGAACACGTTGTTATCCGTTTACTCCCGCAAAATTCTGAACTAATAAGTATTGCAAAACTGGGTTTGTCACCGGCCATTGCCGAAAACTACAAACGGCTTTTACGAAACCCTGCTGGACTTGTGCTGGTAGTAGGCCCTACCGGATCAGGTAAAAGCACCACCTTATATGCCGGCTTGCAATTACTCGCTGCGGACGGCACCCGTAAAGTTATTACGGTAGAGGATCCTATCGAATATTCGATTGACAAAATCCAGCAAACTCGAGTTCGTCCTGATATTGGTTTCACTTTTGCCGATGCCATGCGCTCTTTTGTCCGTCAGGATCCCGATGTGATTCTGGTCGGGGAAATACGCGATCGAGAGACTGCCCTGGAAGCGATTCGGGCTTCGCAGACGGGCCATGTGGTATTGACTACTTTACATTGCAACGACGCGGTTGATGCGATGCAGCGCCTCTATGATCTGGATGTGCACCCTAATTCGTTAGCCGCTGAATTACTGGCTGTAATGGCTCAACAGCTGGCCAAGCGTATTTGCCCTCACTGTCGAGAAATTGCCGAGCCTGAAGAAGAAATACTAGAGGAAGTATTTCCCGATGGTGTGCCCGATACCTTTCGGGCATATATTGGTAAAGGTTGTGATCAGTGTGGTGGCAGCGGCTCACATGGACGTGTTGCGGTAGTTGAGTACATGAGCGCAAACGCAGATTTACGTAATGCCATATCCCGCCAGATACCCGTCGGTGAATTGCGCAAACTTGCGCTCGACTGCGGGCTGGTAACTATGCGCGATAGTGCTCTTGACCATGTCATCCAGGGCAATATACCACTCTCTGAATTACCTCGAATCCTGCCGGCAGAACGTATGGCTCCAGAAGCTCGCTGGCAATGGGAAGAAACATCCTGAGCGGAAAAACATGACTAGCAAAGCCATCCAGCGTCCCTCCGCAGAACAGCTTTATACTGACGAGCTTGAAAAACTTGGCCAATGGGATCCCGGTCCTGTACCGCCAGGCTGGAATCTTTCACCGTTTGCAGTCGAAAAGTTTATTCTTGGCGACCAGGAGTTGAGTATTGAAAGAAAATTCGTTGCCTCCAGGGAACTGGTTACCCGAATAATTATTAGTGTTGCCACTAACCGCGGCGCCATGCTTATTGGCGAGCCTGGTACAGCAAAGTCCTGGTTGTCTGAATTGCTGGCCTGTGCGATATCAGGGCAATCTACGCTCACTATTCAGGGCGGCGCCATTACCAATACCAGTCAGCTGCTTTATAGCTGGAATGAAGCCATACTAAAAAATGTCGGGCCGTGCAGAGAGGCTTTGATACCTGGTCCTATATATCAGGGTATGGCGGATGGTCAGCTGGTACGGTTTGAAGAAATTGCCCGGTGCCCGCCGTTTATTCAGGATGCCATACTCTCTATTATGTCCGAACGGCAAATACAGGTGCCGGAGCTTGGTGGCGAGAATGCCGTACTATTTGCCACCGAGGGATTTAATATAATTGCCACATCGAACTCCCTTGATAAAGGTATTCATGAAATGAGTGCGGCTCTCAAACGGCGCATGAATTTTGAGACTATTCATCCGATTCGGGATATTCGTGATGAAATGGATGTTGTCGAGCGGGAAGCTGAAAAGCTGATTCGTCTGTCAGGTGTTGATGTAAAGCCCGACCCGCAAATAATTGAAGCGCTGGTGACTATTTTTCACGAGCTTCGTAATGGCCAAACTCTGGATGGCCGTAGCACGGATCGTCTGGCAGCAACAGTTATGTCCACTGCAGAAGCTGTTTCAGTGGCTCATGCTATGGGCGTACATGCTTTTTATTATCGAAACGGTGCAATGCAGCTAGAGGATCTGGTGCATTTTCTGATAGGGGCCGCGTTAAAAGACAACAAAGATGATCAGCGCCGGATGAAACATTACTTCGAAACAGAAGTGGTCAACAAAAAAGGCCCGCACTGGAAGTCTATTTATGAGCAACGGCATCTGCTGTAAGTGGCGCTGTTAATTTCTGCCCCTTACTTATTGGACAGTACTTATTGGACAGTACTAACTCGACAGTGCTTACTTGACAGTACTTGCTCGACAGAATTAACCCAACAGTATTAACGCGGCAATTAATATCGTCGAGTTAATGTGGCGAAAGGAGGCGCCAGGTTAATAATCAAAGCCTGACACTTTTGTGCATAAGGCCTGCTCCTATAGCCAACGCCTCACCTTGCGGGAGTATTCTGTATAACGATCGCCAGCCATTTGTTGTAAATGTCTTTCTTCAGGAACAATCGCGTATGTTGCTAGCAATATACTAATTACTGGTAGTGACAATAATATCCACAGATTACCGGTGGCCAGAGCACTGGCCAGGGTGAGCAGAATAAACGCCAGATAAACAGGGTTTCTGCTGAAGCGATAAGGGCCCACCGTTACCAGGTGTTTTGCAGAGTGATGAGGCATGGCTGTTGTCTGGAACTTTCGTAGGGTAGAGAGCGACCAGATAATCAGCAATATGCCGACGCTAAAAATAACCCAGCCAGTAACCTCAAAGGAAGTATGGGTGGGTTGCGGCAAGGGCAGCAATCTCTGTAAAAAATAACCACCGACAATAGCCAGGGCCGGATAGACGGCAGGGGGGAAAGGTACCTGGGGCGCATCTTGCTGGGGATTTTCCTGGGAATTTCCCTGAGCCTTTTCCTGGGTATTTTCGTGGGCCTTCTCCCGGGAATTGCCAGGTGGAGGTTGTGGATTCATGTGAACAGTCTACTCAGCAGGGCGGTAACTGCAGTTTCGACTTTTAATATCCGTTTGCCAAGACTCACAGGTGTAAAACCACGGTCGATTAACATTCCGATTTCATAGGGAATAAAGCCTCCTTCGGGGCCAACTGTCAGTGTTGCTGCCTGATTAAGCGCGATCGGCGCAGGCGTATCAGTTTTAGGGTGAGCGATAAAGCGCATGGTGTTTGCCGCAATGCTTTCTAGTTCGTCCTCGACAAAGGGCTTGAAGCGATCACGCAATTCAACCACTGGCAGGGTGGTTGTACCCGCCTGCTCCAGGCCGAGTTGCAATTGTCCATTAATGGCCTTTGCTTTTAACCAGGGGCTTTGCCAGTAGCTTTTTTCCACGCGATAGCTATTTATTAAATACATTTTACTGACTCCCAGACAAGCGCAGATCGGTAATATGCGTTTAAGCATCTTGGGGCGTGGTAGCGCCAGTAGTAGCGTTACTGGCAGGGGGGGGATGGGTTCGTCTCGCAAATCAATTTTAATTCTAAGCTGTGTCTGGTCGACATTGATAATAGTGCCAATGCCGGTTTTACCGTTAATTAGTCCTGCTTTAACAGTCCCGCCAACGGGTAGTTTAAGGATATTGACAATATGCCCGTGTCGGCGGCCGCTTATTTCGACCAGGTCTTCACCAATAAAGTCGCTGTCTGTGAGTAAAAGCAGGTTCATGGATTTATCAGAGGTTCCTTAATAAATCAGCGCCTTCAAAATAACCGCCATGTCCAGGATAAACAGAAGTTGGGTCAAGCTCTTTTAAGATCCTAATTGTGCGTTTCATCTGCAAAGGGTTTGAGTAAATGGATGGTGCTACCAGACTGCCCTTTTTACTGCTGCCTAGTAAGGTGTCGCCACTGACCAGCGTGTGGCTTGGCTGGTGGTAATAACAGCAGCTATCCCACGAGTGCCCGGGCGTATGCAGCACCCACCAGTCTGCAAAGCCGGGCAGGGTGCTTTGGTTTTTCAGGCGGAAGTTTGGTTTACCATCAAAGTCCTCGTGGTGATCCACTGTTTCAGGAGTGTATATGGGTAAGGTTTTCGCGCGCGCATCCCGTTTTGGATTGGCGTACATGGTCCAGGCGCGAGGCCGTAAGCCTTCCCGAAAGGCGGTGATTAGACGGAAGAATATACCGGCAGGATCATTAATTAACTTTAATAGTGGCGACTGGGTGGCGTAGGGAATGCCAATCTTTGCATGGCAAATCTTCGCCAGCCTGACGATGCCGCCGCTGTGATCGGGGTCACCGTGTGTGCAGATAACCAGCTTCACATCATCTACTTGTCTATTTAGTACTTCACGAATATAACCCAGCACGTATTTTTCGCCGCGCCAGGCGGCATCTATTACCAGCAAACCATTGCTGTCTTCTACGATATAGCTGTTTACGTGACGACCTTTAACCTGGTGGATTTGCATGTGGAAGTTGGATGCTACCGACTATCATTAGGGCGGCTATTCTATAGTCGCCTTAATGATGTGCATAGCGATTGAGTCGGGTTCTACTATATAGATCTTGAATATAGATCTTGAATTGATGCTAAATCAGGTGCGAGTACCAGCGAGCTCGGCCATCAGCTCCAGCGCTTCTTCCTGTGGAGCGCTGATGGTCAATCCGGTCGCGCCTGAGTCAGCCCAGGGCTTATATCGTTCACGGATACGTTGTGCCGGTCCAATGAGCGCTTGTTCATCGCAATATTCATCGGGCACGGTGTTAGCCGCTTCTTCTTTATGCCCGGCTAAATAAAGTTCCTGAATGCGCCTGGCTTCATCGGGATAACCACGCAGGGCCATCATGTCGTTATGAAAGTTTTTGTCCTTGTGGCCCATGCCGCCTACGTAGAGGGCTACATTTGGTTTGATGCGCGCCAGCGCCGATTTTATGTCGGGTGTGATCAGTACGGGTAAACCGGGCTGGATTTCAAAGTCCTTGAACGACTTGCCGCCACCGGCCCGAGCAAAGCCCTCTTCGAGCCAGGGACCGTATACCTCCATGCTGCCGGGCACAAAATTGAGCGGCAGCCAGCCATCTGCTATTTCAGCTGTGAGCCGTACGTTAGTTTCGGTAGCGGTGCCCAGCCAGATAGGAATATCCGGATTCATATGGAGGATGGATTTGAGCGGTTTACCCAAACCCATAGAACCTTCGCCGGTGAAAGGCAGGGATATTTCGCGCCCTTCGTGACTGACCGGTGCTTCGCGTTTGAAGGTTTTGCGCATAATAGTGACGTAATCCCGCAGGCGCCAGTAGGGCTTGCCCCAGGGCTGACCGTACCAGCCCTCGACAATCTGTGGGCCGGACATGCCCAGTCCGGCAATCACCCGGTTGCCGCCCGCCAGCGCATCGATAGTGCCCATGGCCATGGCTGCAGCGGTAGGTGTACGTGCGGAAACTTGTAAAATGCCTGCTCCAAGTCGAATGCGTTCGGTACAGGCGGCCAGGTAGCCAAGTGGAGAAACAGCGTCTGAGCCATAGGCTTCGGCTGTCCATACTGAGTCATATCCAAGCTTTTCGGCTAACTGAACGGTTTTGACGGGCAGCTTCATGTGCGCGCCAGAGTAACCAATGCTGAGTCCTAACTTCATGTCAATGCTCCTGTTTTAAGAGAAGGGTTTATAGGTGGATGAATAACAGGTGAACGAACTAGTAGGACGACATGCCGCCATCCGCGCTGATGTAGGAGCCGTTGACCATGCGCGATTCATCCGCCGCCAGGAATAATGCCACATTGGCGATATCTTCTGGTTGGCCGATTCCAAACGGATATTTCTCCATACGAAAAGTCGACAATACCTTCCCAGCGCCTGACTCTAGCTCATCTAGCCTGTCGCCAAAGCGACCCTTAACGCGGTCGGTAAGCACTATGCCAGGGCAAATAGCATTGGCTCTGATGCCATCTTTGGCATAACTGGCCGCCAGTGATTTGGTAAAGGATATGATACCGCCTTTGGCCGTGGAGTAGACGTGTAGACTGGTGCCTTGCAACGCTACCACAGACGACATATTGACAATTGTGCCGCCGCCGGACTCGATCATGGCCGGAATGGCGAAACGGCAGCACAGCATGGTGCCTTTCAGGTCGAGGGACATAGTGTGATCCCAAACATCCCAGTCCACTTCGCTGATGGGGGCATCTTCCGGGATTGAGCCACCGGCACAATTGTGCAGTATATCGAGCCGGCCATGTTGGCGGACTGTTTGTTGCACGGTTTGCTCAACACTGGCTAAGTCGGTGACATCCGTGTGTATAAAGGCTGCGTCTGAGCCGGCAGCACGAATTTCTTCGGCCGCGGCTTCGCCGGTATCCCTGTTCATTTCGGCGATAACAATTTTTGCGCCTTCGTCAGCGAACAACCGGGCTGTCGCTCGACCAATGCCGACACCGGCTCCAGTAATAATTGCAATTTTGTCTGCCAGTCTATTCATGGTCAGGTGCCCTGTTTTTAATAATAATTTGCCGGCATCAATACCCCTTGTCTGATGTTGGTCGCCAACAGATGATGTGTTAGCTTCAGGAGCGGGAATATTGAGGTGCGACTTTTTGAAAACAGACTAGACTATCTCTCATCTGTATAAAAGAGTTTTGGCAGATCAATGTTGTTGAAAACAGTTCACGGGAATCAACTGTTTCCAAATAATGATGTTGGAATAATAAACGTCGAAATATCGAATGTTGGAATAATAAATGTCGGAATGAACCGTGTTGGAACAAAAAGAAGAGGATAAAAAATGAAAGTAGGCGCTATTTTCCCCATCACCGAGATCGGTACGGATCCCATTGCTATTCGCGACTATACCCAGGCCATTGAAGAGCTGGGATACGATCACCTGGTAGTATTTGATCACGTGCTGGGGGCCGACCCGACAAAGCACGAATTGTGGGGCCCTTATACCCATGAATTTCAGTTTCATGAGCCCTTTGTGCTGATGGGTTATCTGGCAGCCATTACCAGTACCATTGAACTGGCCACCGGTATTGTTATCGCGCCGCAACGCCAGACTGCCTTGCTCGCCAAGCAGGCGGCGGAGGTTGACGTGCTCAGCGGTGGTAGGTTGCGCCTGGGTATTGGTATCGGTTGGAACCAGGTTGAATACGAAGCTTTGGGTCAGGATTTCACTACCCGAGGCAGACGTGTTGAGGAGCAAATGGAACTGATGCGCCTGCTCTGGAGCAATGATCTGGTCACCTTTGACGGCGAGTGGGACAAGATCACCGATGCCGGTATCAACCCCTTGCCAGTGCAGCAACCACTGCCTATCTGGATGGGCGGCTGGGCTGACGCCATGATTAAGCGTATCGCTCGCATTGGCGATGGCTGGTTTGCTTTTTTTAAACCCGATGACACGGGTAAACGCATGATTGAAAAGCTACACCAATATGCAAGCGAAGCTGGCCGTGATCCCGCAGAGATAGGCATTGAGTCGTGGGTGACGGTGAATAATGCCCAGGTGCTTGCCGGACGGAACCAGAAGCCGGAGGATAAGTTGTTGCGCTCGCCGGATGAGTGGTGTGAAGAGGTGGCGGGTTATCAGGCTCTGGGAGCGACCCATATCGCTTGCTGGACGATGTACGCAGATTTAACGCCAGATCAACATATCGATGTCGCGCGGCGCTTCAAAGAGGCTGTCGATGGCATGTGATCTATAGTGATATATTCCATTTGATAAATATACTAACTAATTGATAAATATAACCATATATAGGAGTTAGTCATGGCTCAATTTGATGCGATTATAAAAGGTGGTGTGGTTTTTGATGGCACCCAGGCGCCCCGATTTATCGGCGATATTGGCATCAAGGATGGCTTTATTACGGAGATAGACCGTGACGGCAAGTTAGATCCTGCCTTTGCGGTGAATGTCATTGATGCTCAGGGCATGCACGTATGCCCCGGCTTTATCGACCTGCACACTCACTACGATGCTCAGATTCAGTGGGATCCCTACGCGACTTTGTCCGGTTGGCACGGCGTCACTTCTGTCGCCATTGGTAATTGCGGCTTTGGTTTTGCGCCCATTGCGCCTGAGCTACGAGAGCGAGCCATGCTGATGATGTCTAGGGTTGAGGCCATTCCCTTTGAATCCATGAAACTGGGTATGAACTGGGATTGGGAGACCTTCCCGGAATGGCTGGATCACCTTGACCGGATTCCACTGGGTATCAACGTACTCAGTTATGTGCCCATCAGCCCCATTATGATTACGGTGATGGGTCTTGAAGATGCCAAGAATAGAGAGCCGACTGAGGACGAAATCGCTGAGATGTGTCGGTTGCTGGAAGAAGGTCTTGATGCCGGTGGCTGCGGTTGGTCGGTGCAGCGATTAGGCAAGGCATCGGCGCAGCGTGATTACGATGGCACACCCATGGTCACCGATGAGATGTCTGATGAGTTGTGTCTGGCCTTTGCTGAAGTGCTGGCGCGGCGAGAGGAAGGTGCAATTCAACTTACCCAAACTGGCGGCCTTCGCTTCGTTGAGAAACTGGCTCAGGTAGCGGACAAACCGATTCTTTATAACGCTATCCAGTCTCACGATAAAGTACCCGATTCCTTCCGCAAGATTATGGGCTGGCTGCACCGTACCCGTGCCCGCGGCAACGAGAATATCTGGGGCATGGCGATCTTTAACGGCAATGAGGAGTATTTTTCATTCGATGAATACAATTTACTCGATGGCAGTCGCGCCTGGCGCACTGTCACATTAGGCACGGTCGAAGAACGTATCACCGCGATGCAGGATGCAACCAACCGACAGTATCTTCGTAATCAATTTGATGCGGGCAAAATTCCGTCAATCACCGGTCCGGTGCAGGACTACAAAATAGATAAAACATTTCTGCCGGAAAATAAAAAATATGAGGGTAAGTATGTATCCGAATTGGCCGAGGCCGAGGGCAAACATGTCATTGATGCACTGCTTGATCTGATTATCAGCGAAGACCTGAAAACTATTTTCTGGCACCGTTCCTTTAATGAACACCCCGGCTATAACAAAGAAATCCTTGATGCCGACTTCACTATTCCCGGTGTCTCCGATGGCGGTGCCCACACTAAGTTTATTACTGCGGGCAAGTATCCCACCGAGTTTCTCATCAATATGGTGAGACGCGACGCCATGATTAGTCTCGAAGAAGCCCATTACCGTCTCTCTGCGATGCCGGCAAAATGCGCGGGTTTTAAGGACAGAGGTACTCTGGTGGAAGGCGCACCGGCGGATATCCTGGTTTACGATTATCAGAACCTTAAAATCACCCCGGACCGGCCAGAGGTGGTACACGATTTCCCCGGGAATGCCTGGCGGCTAGTTCAGTATGCGGAGGGGTATCGATATATTATGGTGAATGGAACCGTCACTTTTAAAGACGGCGAGTGTACCGATGCTACGCCTGGGCAATTGTTACGCTTTGGTAAGGCCAGCAATCAACCCGCTACTAACTGGCAGGTGGCCGATGGCTAGGGCTTGTTATTAGTGTGGCGCGGTCACAGGGGTGAGGTCATAGCCAGCAGGTCTTGTTTTTTGACTGATGTTTTTGTTTTGAAGCGAAGCGGTGTGCTCTGATCTGTCGGGTACGCCGTTTTTGTTTGCGCTTTATATTTGTACTGACCAGGTAGATCGGATCAAGATAGAATTAATCAAACGCGTGGTTTATGCTGCGTCGCACAAATTCTTATACTCAAATTAAGGCTTATTCACAAAAATGGGTGACACAATATGAAGGATGTAGCAGGTAAAGTAGCATTTATTACCGGTGGTGCCAGCGGCATGGGCCTGGGCATGGCCAGAGCATTTGGTGCCGCAGGCATGAAGGTAATGATCGGCGATATTGAAAAAGGCCCCATGGATGCCGCCGTAGCAGAATTGAAATTAAAAGGTATAGAAGCAGCAGGCGTGGTTGTCGATGTCGCTAATCGTGATTCTGTTTTTGCCGCAGCCGATGCCACCATTGCTGCCTTTGGTAAGGTGCATGTGCTGTGCAACAACGCCGGTATTGGTGTCAGTGGTAAATCGGATAAATGTTCCGTCGAAAACTGGCAGTGGGTAATGGATGTCAATTTATGGGGAGTGATCTACGGCCTGCAGGCATTTGTGCCGCTGATTGAATCCCACGGTGAAGGCGGGCATGTCATAAGTACCGCGTCAATGGCCGGTATGGTCAGCTTCCGTTATATGGGGCCCTACAATGCCACCAAGTTTGCGGTGGTTACTATTATGGAAACCATGATGGAAGAGCACCGTGACGATAATATCGGTGTGTCTGTGCTCTGTCCTGGTGTGGTGGCAACCAATATTGCCAGTGGTACCCGTAATCGGCAGGAAAAATACGGCGGTGCGCGGGAAGCTCGAGACCTGGAAGCCAATGCTGAGATGCTGGGCAAAGGCCTCGACCCGGATATTGTTGGCGAACAGGTGCTGGAAGCCATCATCGATGACCAGCCCTATATTTTCACCGATCCCGATATGCGCAAATACATCGATAAACGTTTTGAACGCTTGTCAGCCGGGTATGACTGGGCTGATAACTGCCAGGCTTTGAAGAAGGATAAACGGGCCTCCAGATAATAAATCGGTATTGGCCTGGGCTTTTAGCCTATTTTGTTGCAATGACTTTCTTTTGAATGGGGAAGTCATGATGAGCAGCTTATTCGCTTAAAAACTAATTGTTTATAAAGACGACGGGCAATAAACCCTGGTAAAAAATAACAGCAGGAGTGGAATTGTGGCTCTCGAACTAGTCGACTATCTAACTTACCAGCCGGAAGAATCCGGTATATTGTGGATTAAATTTAATCGTCCCGATCGACTCAACGCGCTTTATGGTCTGTCTGAAGCGGATTCGACCATGGCCAAGGTCGGAGAGTATATGCGTGCCGGTGATGCCGACCCAGATATTCGTGTGATTGTGCTGACTGGTGTGGGTAAGGCTTTCTGTGCTGGTGCCGATATGAAATCAAAATCTATCGAGCAACTCAGTGATCCCGGTGTTGACGGTACCCGCCAGCATTTCAGCGAACACTTTACGCCACTGTTTCGTGATATATCCATGATCCGTAAACCGACGATCGCCATGATTAATGGCGCTGCAGTCGGTGCCGGGCTGGATATGGCTCTTCACTGTGATATTCGACTCGGCTGTGAAAGCACCCGCTTTTTCACCTACCAAAACGTCGGCCAGATTCCGGAAAACGGCGCGCTGTATTTGCTGCCGCGCATTGTTGGTATGGGTCGCGCCCTGGAATTGTTTTATACCGGTGGTTTTCTCGATGCTGAAGAATCATACCGCTGGGGTTTGTTAAATCACTTATATACTAGTGATGAACTGGAAAGTAAGACCCGCGAACTTTGTGCACGTATTATAAAAAGTCCACCCCTGGTGCAGTGGATTAGCAAGCGTATTATGCGCACCGCGATGGATACCAGTCTCGAAGCTACCATGCAGTTGACCGCCAATGCATCGGGCATCCTGGATAAGTCGGAAGACAGCCGTGAAGCTCGTAAAGCTTTTCTCGAAA
This sequence comes from Gammaproteobacteria bacterium, assembly GCA_003645535.1. Classification (GTDB taxonomy): domain Bacteria; phylum Pseudomonadota; class Gammaproteobacteria; order Pseudomonadales; family Porticoccaceae; genus HB2-32-21. The sequence goes on from QNFP01000063.1 coordinate 13,034, forward strand.
AGCGGGAACCCCAATATAAAGGTCGATAACCATAGAAGATCGACAGGAAAAAGAGCCGATAGGCGTGTCTAAATATCTGCAATATAGCCTTAATGATTAGCGCAAAGGGCAAGAGAGGTTCTATGAAATACCCAACTAGTGTGACGACCGTAATAAGGGCGCTCATAAAAAAGCACTTTATTTTTGCTTGTTTAATACCCCTGGTTTCCTGGGCAGCCAATTCCGACACCAGTGAGGTTCGGCGGGTCATGGACAAGGTGATGGCAGTACCTGAAATCAAGGCTGCTAAAGGCTTTAGCGCTCACACATTTATCGGTACCGGCCACTTTTATGACCCCCTGTTTATGCGTGACTGGGGTAAGCGAATATTAGTAAACGATGATGGCGGTGCGGACGGAGACAAGGGCAGTCGGATACTTTCTTTCGACGCTGATGCGAATATTGAAGTCGAAATCGGCCTGAAAAAACTTCCGCCGGTCGTTGGCTTTGATATTGCTCCGGCGGACTTTGGTGCAGTAGCTGGTCAGTTTGTGGTGCTCTCCCAGGAGAAATCTGGCTTTGATGCGGCTTTGAAAAATCATGTTGTTCAGGCCATTCCCCAGGACGGTAAGGGTGAGGTGACAAGATTGTGTACCTTACAGGCGCTGCCTGAAAAGGAGGGCGGTCAAAAATCCGGATTTGGTGTCGATGGACGATTTGGTCCAGATGGCAGCGCCTTTGCCAATCGCTTTTTTTCGGTGACCTTAAAAAATGCCACGGTTTACCAGACTACTGCAGATGGTAACTGTGAGCCATTTATTACCTTTGATCCAGAA
>QNFP01000064.1 GCA_003645535.1 Gammaproteobacteria bacterium
AAGCCAGTTGTTGGCGGGGGGTAATGTTAAAGAAATTGATTTTGGCCGTGCCCTGCGACTTGCCGAGGATACTGATGGCGAAGAATCCCTGGTATTTTTGCTTATTCGGCTAGGCATGGTGTCTGAAAGGGCTATGGCCGAAGCTTTGGCCAATATAGAGTCGTTGCGTCTTGTCAGCATCGCCGAGTATCCAGATCAGGCGATTTGTGGCGGGAGTTTGCCGCCACGTTTTCTTAAAGAGCAAAAAGTGATTCCCCTGTCGGAAAGCGATGACTGTATCGAGCTAGTGGTCGCCGATCCCAGTAGCGACTACCCCCTTCGTGCGCTAGCCCTGGCCAGGGATAAGAAGGTTTCCTGCTGTATTGGCGTGCAGTCGGAAATTCAGGCGGCCATTGAGAAATTATACGACGGTAAACACGGCGACACGGCTGCCGAACGGGGAGAGGGCGACCCAGGCACCGAGTACGATGTTGAAAAGCTTCGCGATATGGCCAGCGAGGCCCCGGTCATTCGTTTGGTAAACCAGATCATTCAACGTGCGGTGGATAGTCGCGCCTCTGATATTCACGTTGAGCCGTTTGAGAATATACTAAAGGTGCGTTTCCGCATTGACGGCGTGTTGCGGGACGAGCCGTCACCCTCGCAGGCCATGGCTGCTGCAGTGGTATCGCGTATCAAAATAATGGCGGATCTGGATATCGCTGAGCGCCGCCTGCCACAGGATGGACGCATTAATTTGCGCCTGCGAGGTCAGGAGTTTGATATTCGAGTGTCCACTGTGCCGACTATGTACGGCGAAAGTCTGGTGATGAGGTTGTTGCAACGCGAGAGTGTTACCCTGGATTTTGCCAGCCTGGGGCTCGATGAAGATAGCCAGCAGAGCTTGCAGAAGGCACTGGCTATGCCCTACGGCATGATTATCGTCACTGGCCCGACGGGTAGTGGTAAGACCACCACGCTTTATACCGCGCTTAACAGTCTGAATAGTGAGCAACGTAAGGTAATTACGGTTGAAGATCCTGTTGAATACAATCTCGAAGGCATTAATCAGATTCAGGTTAACTCGGCTATTGGGCTCAACTTTGCTGGAGCGCTACGCTCCATTGTCCGTCAGGATCCGGATGTCATTATGGTCGGCGAAATGCGTGATCTGGAAACGGCAAAAATCTGCGTTCAGTCTGCGCTAACCGGCCACCTTGTATTATCTACGCTGCATACTAATGATGCGGCGGGCAGCATTACTCGTCTCATGGAAATGGGCATTGATGATTATCTCCTCAACTCAACGCTTAATCTTGTTGTTGCTCAACGCTTGATACGGAAGATCTGTCCTGTGTGCCGTGAGGCCTACACAGCTAACGAAGGTCAAATAATCGAGTTTCGATTGCGAGAGCTCAGTGGCGACGATGAGATACAGCTCTATCGGGCTAAAGGTTGCGAGCAATGTGGTGGCACCGGTTACCGAGGAAGGTTGAGCATAATCGAATTATTATCGATCACTGATGCCGTCAGGGATTTGATTCTGAAGCACTCTGCGGCGATTGAGATCGAACGTACTGCTCGTGCTGATGGCATGAAAACCATGTATGAAGATGGTTGTGTGAAGGCGATGCAAGGTTTGACGACCCTGGAGGAAATTGTTCGCGTCTCCCAGGAGAGCTAGTTAAGGCGTTTTCGTTCAGATCAGAGGTTCCTTAGATCAGAGGTTCATTAGATCACAGGTTCCTTAGATCGGGTGCCTTAGGTTAGAGGTTCGTTGGCATAGTCAGTCATAATATGACTTGTCGACACCCCTGAATCAATTCCAGGTGTCAGGAATGTGTTGCTGATTGTTTTTTGCCGATAGTCTTTAGCTGATTGTTTTTTGCCGGTAGTGGAATAGAGAAATACCGCAACTGGTGATGATAGTGGAGCATTGTTTCTCAATAGAGTGATCATTGGTCATTAAACAAACGTGCCTTATCTTAAAGGCTAGAAAAGCTTTAAAAAGTTTAGGAATGTAACGTGTCCGCATTTGATTATCGAGCAGTCAGTCCGCAAGGGGAGATTAAAACCGGGCAAATGCCTGCCGCTAACGTAGAAGAAGTTGCCGCCCGCCTGCAGGATATGGGGCTTATTCCTATGTCCGTACAGCAAAATCTGGGCGTAGTCGGAGGCAGGACTCAGGGCCGATTTAAACTCTCCAAACGGCGATTAACGCGTAAAGATATCGCTGATTTCACCAGACAGCTATCGATACTGGTCGGTGCTGGCCTACAGCTTGATCGGGCCCTGGCGGTTATCCTGCAGGTTTCCAGTGAACCTTTGCTAATAGAATTAATTGAAAATCTACAAAGTGAAGTGAGGGGCGGCGAACCCCTTTCGGCAGCACTACAGCAGCGGCCAGATCTGTTTGCTGATTTTTATGTCAATTTAATTAAAGCCGCCGAAATGTCAGGCAACCTTGCCCACAGCCTTGATGAAATCTCCCTGTTTATTGAAAAGTCCCAGGCATTGAGAGACAAATTAGTTTCGGCCATGGTTTACCCTGCAATCCTGGTGTCGGTTACTTTGTTGTCACTGGCTGTCATCATGATTTTTGTACTACCGGAGTTTTCCCAGCTTTTTGAAGATATGAATGCACCTCTGCCTGCGTCTACCGCGTTTGTATTAGGAGTGACCGATTTTTTTACAAGCTACTGGTTGATATTCGTTGCTCTAACTGGAGGCGGGGTGGTTTATTTTCGACAAAAAAGTAAGGATTCGGCCTGGTTATACAGTCGGGATCATTGGCTGCTCACCGGCAGGCTGACCGGTGATCTGGTGAAAAAAATTAATATGGCTTTTTTTAGCCGTACATTGGGTACATTGCTAACCGGAGGTGTGCCACTTCTGGCGGCACTTGGTATTGCGAAAGAGAGTTTGCGCAATCGTGTTCTAAAGGACAAACTTGAAGGAGTCACGGCCAGCCTGCGTGATGGTAGTGGCCTTGCTGAACCATTGATCCTGTCGGAGGTTTTTCCCGAGTTCGCCGTGCAGATGATTCAGGTGGGAGAAGAAACAGGCAATCTCGATGAAATGCTGATACGGGTGGCTGACATCTATGATCAGGAGGTCTCGACATCCACTGAACGCTTGCTGTCAGTGCTGGAGCCGTTGATGATTATTGGTTTAGGTCTTGTAATTGGCGGTATTATTATGTCAATTCTGGTGGCCATTCTCGGTATCAATGACTTGCCGATGTAGTGTACGGCGTGGCAATCAAGCTGATGTTAAGCTCGGGTTTGGGTTTGAGTGTGGTGTTGAATGCATGAACTCGGTAATCAAGATTGCCAGGTTAATAGTGTCGAATTAAGGATTTATAAGAATGAAAGGTACAAATAAAGGTTTTACCCTGTTAGAGCTGCTGGTGGTATTGGTCATACTCGGTCTGCTTGCCAGTCTTGTTGGCCCACAGGTTATTAAACAGATTGGCGGCTCCAAGACCAAGACGGCGGCCTTGCAAATTGAAGAGTTTTCAACAGCTCTGGATCTGTTTCATCTGGAAGTGGGCCGTTATCCGACGACTGGTGAAGGGCTCGATGCGCTGGTTGAAAACCCCTCTGGTGTGCGCTTCTGGAATGGTCCTTACCTGAAGAAAAAAGTTATTCGCCAGGATCCCTGGGGCAACGACTATGTATATCGCTCGCCGGGTGATTACGGTGCCTATGATCTTGTCTCGCTGGGTGCTGATAACAGCGAAGGCGGCGAGCAGGAAAACGCCGACGTGGTGAGCTGGGAATAACCGGACAGGCTGGCAACAGTAGGCTGGTAATAGTAAGTCGACATGAGTAAGCGTGTTCGGGGCTTCACGCTACTGGAACTACTGGTCGTCATTGTCCTGCTTATCATGATGGTAGGGGTAACAACTATTAGCATTGTTTCTGGTCAGGACAGTGCGATGATGAAAACAAATGCGCGACAATTACTTTCGACTCTGCGAAGTATCCGTACCCAGGCGGTCACTGAGGGCATCGAAACAGCTATTATTGTCGACCGGGAGTTTATGGACGGGAATGCTGTGGGCCGGGATACCGTAAACCGGGATGCCGCGGATTGGGAAAATAAAGAAAATAACAAGTCCTATACCATCCTTCCTGCCGATGAGGAAATCTTACTTTCTGGAGATCTAACCCTCACGCTTATCCCCTTTGCCGGGTACGAGACAGTCTCGCCGGGCAGTTTGTGGTTTTATCCGGATGGCAGCTCCAGTGGCGGCAACCTGGTACTTCGTTCCTCTGCAGGCAAGATGGTCATTAGTGTTAACTGGCTAACCGGGGAAGCAATACTTGATTAAGCATCTACAGTACCTCAAAAAAAGCAAAAATATTAATGATGCAGTGATGTGGTCCCGAGAAGTGAGAGATGCGAGAAAGATATAATCGGGGTTTTTCGTTACTCGAAGTCATCGTTGCGCTATCTATTTTAACCATATGCGTCACTGTGTTAATGCGTGTGTTCAGTGGCGCTGTGCTTGCGACCCGTACGACTAGCGGTTATTACACGGCTCTGGAGGTGGCTGAATCGCGCCTTGCAGCGTTGGTTGTGGAGCGTAATCCTCTGGGCACGGGTTTCGGTGAAACAGAAGAGGGTTATCGCTGGCGGACGCGGGTGACAGAATATATACCCGACCCGGATAATCTGTTGTTTGCGGGCAACGCGTATGTGGAGTTTGAGAATAAATTTGTACCTTATTATTTTCAGGTAGAAGTGGAATGGGGCGATCGACGCGCACGCCATCTGGAATTGTCTACCATTCGCCTGGGAACCATAGAATGAACAACGGCTTATCATTCCGAGGGGGTGGTTTTACGCTGGTTGAATTGCAGATTGCGTTACTGATTGTGGCGTTGATCGCTGCGCTTATCAGTGGCGCGCTACGACTGTCGTCCAAAACCTGGGTGGCGGTCAGTGCGCAACAGGATATGATCGAGCACCGTTACCTGTTGGCCCAATATCTGCGTCGACATTTGTCTAGTGCTCGATTTATGCCGGTTAACACCGAAAAATATGGTTCAGTTACCGGCTTTTTTGGTGATAAAGAGCAACTGAGTTTTGTCGCAACCTATCCTGCATTCCGTCAGCGTGGAGAATTGTACTGGTGGAATTTGAAACTAGAAGCGGACGACGACTCAGATAACGACAATCTGGTTGCCAGCTATTTCCCTTATGATAGTACTGGTAGTGGCGGGAGTAATGGAAATGCTGGGGAAATTCTGGCCTTCGATAATGATGGAGGCATATATAGAGACGACATAGAAGCAAGCCGAATCGTCATTGCTAAAAATGTAGTGGGTCTAGAGTTTGAGTACTTTTATCGGGATGAAGATGGTGTTCAACAGTGGGTAGAGGATTGGTTGCCGGGAAGAGCTTACCCGCTGGTGATCCGCATCAATATTGCCCTGGCAGAAAGGACGGGAAGGACTGGAAAACGTGGTGAAATATCACTTTTGCCGGAAATATTGATTAACCCTCGTTATGCCAGTCAGAATCTATACAGAGAGGCCTTTGATGGTGGTCCATAATAGGCCTGCTGACCGCGTGCCAGGGTTCGTCCTGGTCATTGTCTTATGGCTGATAGCGCTATTGACCATTATGGCCATGGGACTTGCCTACACCAGCCGGCAATCAGTGCGCAGTATGGGTGGCCTGGTAGCGGGTAGTCAGGCGCGGTATCTAGCGGAAGGAGGCGTACAGCTGGTATTGATGAACTTGCTGAGCAGGCAAGCGGAAGACCGACTGCTGGGTGATGGTGAAATTGTTATTATGGACTTGCCCGGTGGCGTTGTTGAAATTGTAGTCAACGATGAAAGCGGCAAAATTGATATTAACACCGCCAGTTCTGAGCTGCTGGCGCGTCTGTTTGCCAGCTTTGATCTGCCCCAGGAAGAAGCTGATGCTCTGGCGGATGCGGTGGTGGACTACCGTGATGAAGATCACCTGTTGGGATTAAATGGCGCTGAGGACGAACAGTATTTCTCTGCCGGCCTGTCCTGGGAAGCAAAGGACAGTGCTTTTACCCATGTCGATGAATTACAACAGGTCTACGGTATGCCGCTCTGGTTGTTTAACGCGGTTGTCAGTCATGTCACGATTTACTCGCGTAGTAAGGGCATAAACCCACAAGTTGCTCCTTTATCCGTATTGTTGGCTTTGTCCGATGAGCCCCCAACCATTTTGGAATCCTACATAGAACAACGCCGAGAGAATCATCTGGCGGGACTTGCGCTTCCACCGCCACCGGTCATTGATAGTCAGTTTTTGTCCAGGGCGCGGGGCGGCACTTTCACCATAACTGCGTTGGGGAAAACGCCATCAAACCACCAGTCTGCCATTACCACTACCGTACGCTTAAAGCGGGATATGGGCAGGGAAACCATTGAAACGCTGAGTTGGATGCCTTCACGCCTGCACGCCCTTGATGTCAGAGGGGAACGTGATAGCCTTCCCCCTGAGAACGAACTGAAATAAGTACTATAAATGAATGTCAGGGATATAAAAATATTTGCAGGCATCAGACAGTTCACCGACTGGTGGGCTGGTGAGTTGCGGATTCTGGTGCCCAGGGCAATGGAAAACTGGATTGGCGGTGGTCCAGCACAGGTAATCCTGCGCATGGGCGAAAAACAAACTCACCTGCTCCTGCGCGAGGATGGCGAAGAGCGGGAGCTAGGTGAATGTGATCTACTGGATGGTGGCAGCGATAATTTCGAACAATTACGTGAGCTTATTGCGCAGCAGCTGCCAAAAGATGCGATGGTGCAAATAGAATTACCGGCACATCGGGTGTTAACACGCGAAGCTTTTCTGCCAATTGCCACTGAACACACGCTCAACCAGGTGATTGGTTTCGAAATGGATCGGCTTACACCCTTCACTGCCGCTGAGGTAGGTTATACCTGTCGCATGCTGGAGCGTATGTCAGAACAAAACAAAATAAGAATCGAGCTTAATATTGTCAGACGGGATTATTTAAACGATCTGCTTGCCGGTGCGGTTCAACTGGGACTTGCTGTCAACGCCGTATATGTTGGTCAACAAAATGGTTGTGTATATGAAAGCCGTGATAATTTGCTGCCTGGTGACATGCGACCGGAAGTGGAGCCGCTGTGGAGTAATAGAAACAGAAGCTTACTGGCAGTGTTATTACTGTTGATTGGCTTAACAGTAGTATTTCCAATATATCGACAGGTTTCGTCGATAGAGCAGCTCGAAACTGAAATCGCCTCTGTAAGCAAGGATGCGGGAGTCGTAGGTAATAAAAAGCGATTGCTGATTGCTCATCTCGAAGGGCGGGAAATATTGGTAAATAAAAAAAATAACCGTTCTGCAAAACTTGAAAATATTCGCAAATTAACCGAACTTTTGCCAGACAACACCTGGGTGTCAAAACTGACAATAGATGATGAAACCATTTCAATGCAGGGAGAGTCACTTAAATCATCGGACCTGATTGAAATGCTCGAACAGGAAAAGCTGTTTAAAAATGTTGAATTTGTTTCGCCTGTTACCATCAACCGTTCATCAAATATGGAAAGATACGAGATTCGCCTGCAATTGGCAGAGAACGACGGTGGGGCGAACTAGTGAAGCAGATGTCGCCACAGATGAATCGATTTGCCGCTGTGAGCCTGCTTGTCCTGCTTATTTTGGCAGTTATTTTTTATGGAATCGTCCCGCTTGTTCAAGGGTACAGGGATCGCGCTGACGAGGCCGCAGTGCTCAGCAAGCGATTGACAGTTTTACGCAGTTTGCTTGCCAACGAGCCGGTTATTGATGAGGAGTTGCAGCGTCTGAAGTCATTGAATACCAACGGTGATATTTTTTTGAAAGGGAATAAAACCGCGATAGCCTCTGCTAATCTACGTGAATTCATAAGTGATGCGGTTAAAGAAAGTGGTGGCGTGCTGGTTAGTACCCAGGAATACGAGATACGATCTGCTGATACGGCTAGCGCGGTGGGTCTTCGCTTACAGTTCACTGGTGAAATGGATCGTTTATTAAGCCTGTTGTACAAACTGGAAAACGCTCGGCCACTAATTTTTATAGATAAAATAACGGTTACCAGTTCAGCCGCCAGGAGGCGGGCAAGAAGCAGGACTCGGCGGGGTGGCACTACCCGTGCATCTACGTCACGTATGAGTCTTACCGTGAGGATGGACGTTTTTGGTTATATGGTCACAGGTGAAGCGTGATGGTGGCAAACAGGAACCAGTTCGCTGTTTCTGCCCTGATGTATGGTATTGGTGCGTTGTCAGTCGTTTTTGCGCTGGAATTGGTTTATTTTGCCTTTGCTGGTAGCGGTACCTCATTTAAGGCCGCAGCACCGGCCCAACTAAGTGGGACGGAAGCGCTGGCTATACGATCCATAGGTACGGAAGATGACTTTCATCAAATAGTGGAGCGCCCTCTGTTTACACTGGATCGGAAACCGCTGCCTGAGAATAAGGCCGTACAGCAAATTAACACAGTTGATATTGAATCGCGTTGGAGCTTGTCGGCGGTAGTATCGGTTGGACCTACAAAACATGCGTATTTCCAGTCGCTAGATGGCGGTCAACGTGTGCGTCTGGAAGAAGGCATGTATTTTGAAAAATGGAAGGTGGAATTGATAGATCTGGAGCAAGTGTCCTTATCCAGTGAAGGGGAAGCAAAAACCTTTCGCATGAAAGATATCGAAATAAAGGCCAGGCGGAAAAAGCCACGATCCAGGGCGGCTGTACGGAAACCGACCGGTAAAAGAACGAATTTAAAGGGCGCTGCTGAAAAAAGGCTAATGAGCAGTCAACAAGCAGCTGATAGCGGAAAGACCGCTACTACGGCAGAATAGTGTGTAGGTGTGGAGTAAATGATCAACTATCTTCAATGCAGGCAGGAAAGGCTACAGTACAGGCGGGAAAGGCAGAATGACCAATAGCCAGATAACAAATCAGCGCTTATCTGTGCGGTTGTTGGTGCAGGTTCGACGAGCACTAGCGATTTCGTTTCTTATTCTAATATCCTCCTGCGAGACCACCAGTGATTCGGGCAAACCTACTGATGTGGTTGAGCAAGCTGTGCAAACCCCGCCGGTAGCGGAAGTTTTGGGCCACAAGCAATCAGGGGTTATTACGCCATCAGCGAGTGTCGACTATGAGTCGGGGCAGGAATACGTTGCTCCAAATGAAATCTTCAGGGGCACGGGCGCTTTTATCAATGCGGGTCGTGATAACAATAGTGTTGGAGCTGATGAAGGCGAAGTCACCCTGAACTTTCAGGATACACCTGTTACTGAAGTGGTAAAAACCATATTAGGTGATATTTTAGGGGTGAATTATACGATAAGCGATGGTGTCAGTGGCTCTGTGTCTATGCGAACTACCCGAGCCATTCCGCGTGACGCGCTGGTTTCGGTGCTCGACAATTTATTGCGGATGAATGGTGCCGCCATTATCAAAAACCCCAATTATTATGAAGTTATGTCGATAGAAGATACTCGCTCGAGTGGCATGGCTCTCGGTGCACGGATGAGTGCTGACCAGGGTTATCAAGTGCAGGTGGTACCGCTGAGCTATATCGGGGCCAAAGCAATGGCCAAAATCCTCGAGCCGGTAAAATCGGGGACAGCGATGATCATGGTCGATGAGTATCGCAACATACTCACGGTCGCTGGCAGTCAGGGCGAGGTATTTAATATCAGGGATACTATTACCACTTTCGACGTTAACCAGTTGCAGGGTATGTCGGTGGGACTGTTCCGAATTCGTAATACTGAAGCGGTAACCCTGCTTGGCGAATTGCAGGCAATTTTTGGTGACAGTGCCGAAGGTCCGCTTGCCGGGATGGTGCGCTTTATGGTCATCGAGCGGCTTAATGCCTTGATGGTGATTACCCCTCAGGAGAGATACCTTACCGATGCCGATGTGTGGATAAAGCGCCTGGATCGGGCCGAGAATCCCCATGGTACCAATTTATATGTTTATTACGTGCAAAATAGTGAGGCTGAACATCTCGCCGACTTGCTCAGCCAGTTGTTTGAGAGTCGACGGAAGGGTGCTGTGGCAAGTGCTCTGCAGGATGGGGCCACGATTGCGCGACCATCACTGCTTGCGGCAGATAAGCTCGCGGAGGGTGGTGGGGAAAGGGCTGACGGTAGAGCACGTGCTTCGACTAACCAGGCAGGTACGATCTCCATTATCCCCGATACGGAGACCAACGCTCTGGCCATACTTACCACCCCGGCTATCTATGTAGATGTCGAAAAAGCTTTGCAAAAACTCGACTTGCCGCCTATGCAGGTGCTGGTTGAAGCCTCTATTGTTGAGGTCACTCTAGGCAATGAACTGGAATATGGTCTGCAATGGTTCTTTAAGGGCAGTCCAGGCAAATACAATAGTGTTGGTGGCTTGAACATTCCAGCCAGCGGTGACGTTAGTGGTGGCCTGGCAGGTGTGTTACCGGATCCGGTGAATTTCACCTATGCGGTGTTTGATGCTGCCGGTACTCGTGCCGTGCTTAACGCTATAGCGGGAGATTCTCGTATCGATGTCCTGTCATCGCCGTCATTGATGGTACTGGATAATCAGACCGCTTCGATACGGGTTGGCGATCAGGTGCCTATACTGACATCATCGACCACCAATACCTCGAGTACAGTTGTCGATGACGATGGTGGTTTAAGCTCGAATATCACCAATAGTATTCAGTACCGGGATACCGGTGTTAGTCTTGAGGTGACGCCCCGGGTCAACGCCGGTGGTATGGTCATTATGGACATTACCCAGAAAGTAGATGACGTTACCGAGACCACGTCCTCCAGTATCGATTCGCCGACGATCCTGCAGCGAGAAATCACCACAAGCGTTGCTGTGCAAAGCGGTGAAACCATCGTGTTGGGTGGTTTAATTCGCGAAGACGAAGAAGTAACGGATCAGGGCGTACCATTTCTTAAAGATATTCCGATTTTAGGCTTGTTATTTAAAAACGAACGTATCGCGAAGAGAAAGACAGAATTGGTGGTGATGATCACCCCCAGCGCTGTCGCCAATCCTGTAGAATCCAGAAAGGTGACTGAAGAATATAAAAGCAAGTTGAGAGGAATTGACTGGACGACTATTCGTTAGGGATTTCGTTAGGTCTTTCATTAGGTATTACGCCAGGCCTTCCATTAGGCATTCTATTAGGTGCTGCCTGATTTTGATGCTCTGCCCACCTGGCGGCACGGGTGCATATTTTCCGGTCAAGTTAAGTCCGATAATGGGTTGTCGAGGGATCTGATGTCTTACCAATCCTACTTTGATCTGGATGAATTACCTTTTTCGATCTCACCCGATCCGCGCTATCTATACCTGACAGCAGGCCATCGCGAAGCGCTGGCTCATCTACTTTATGGCGTCACCGGCAGCGGCGGGTTCGTGCTGTTAACCGGTGAAATTGGTGCCGGTAAAACCACAGTGTGTAGATGTTTACTGGAACAGTTGCCGGAAGATGTCGATGTGGCGCTGGTGCTGAATCCAAAACTCGATGTGCTGGAATTCCTGCAGTCAATATGTGATGAGTTGCAGATAGTTCTGCCGGAAGGGCTCTCTGTAAGTCTCAAATTGCTGGTCGACAATATCTATCAGTATTTGCTGGTCGCCCATGCGCGGGGACGTAATACAGTACTAATCGTTGACGAGGCCCAGCACCTGGGTCCTGATGTGGTAGAGCAATTACGTTTGCTGACCAACCTGGAAACAAATAAAAAAAAGCTGTTGCAGATCATTTTAATAGGGCAACCAGAACTCCGGGATTTACTGGATTCTCCAGCGCTTCGACAAATGGCGCAACGCATCACCGCACGCTTTCACCTGAACTTGTTGTCTCTTCAGGAGACTCGGGGATATATCCGCCACCGCTTAAAAGTGGCGGGTTCTGAGCAGGAGTTGTTTAGCCGTAAAAGCGTAAAGTATATCTGGAAAAAATCGGCCGGTGTGCCACGGTTGATTAATGGGATTTGTGATCGGGCACTGCTAGGGGCAGGTTTGGACTGTAAAAAGAAAGTCAGCATGAGCATCGCAAATAAGGCAGCTAATGAGGTATTAGGTGATCGAAAGCAGGCAGCTAAGCGTTCGCCTATAAGGCGATTGCAATTTATTTTTGGGATATTTTTGCTGGTGGCGGTGATCATTGCCGGAATATATTCCCATGAAAAATTTGAAAGTTTTCCAGGCACTGACTGGTCGTCAATTTTTGACGACGCTGCCCATCAAATTCATCGACAATCTGCCTGGGACCCGGTTACTGACACTTCGCCGCCCGAAATGACCGAGAACCCCGAGTCGGTTAAAGCAATAGATAATCGCAGCGATGAGACAGACTTGAATTCAAATCTTACTGCGTTACCGGAATAGTCAGCGATGTCTTACATACTCGAAGCGCTTCAGGAAGCACAAAAAGATCGTGAGGACGGCAAGGTTCCCAACCTTCACACTGTTCATATGGATCCGGAGATGTCGAGCTCGGTTGGGCGCAAATCGCTGGGCTATCTGTCAATCGTGGCGGTACTGGTGGTATGTGGACTGGGCATTAGCTGGTGGATTAATGGCGCCCGACAGTCAAGCCCGGTTATCGGCGCTGAGTATCATGCGGTGGACCAGATAGCCGGCAGTCAAGAACATAAAGCGATTGGTACAGAATTGTCTGCTGCCAGTTCAGGTTCGTCTGAGTCAATGCTGGTCAACTCTTCGCCTGATTCGCAACAAAAAAATGAACAGAGTGTGGTAACCAGTGAAGTAACGATTAATGTAGGCACTCGGGTTATGGATGAACCGTCCTCTCAGCAGGCTGAGGCGGTAGAGGAACATCAGTCGGCACCAGTCGGTAGTGCTGAGTCTGACAGGACAGGGCAGATGGAGCAAATCGCGGTGGTAGCCCCAGGCTATCCAGTGCTCGACGAGATTATGGCTGTTCCCGGTGAGCGTCAGTCAGACGGAGTTGCTGGGGAGGCAAATACAGGGGGGATAGCGGTAGAACAACTGGCTATCGAGGGTATGGTTGTAGAGGATAAAATTGCAGAGGCCAGGGTTGTGGAGGATGGGATCATAGAAGATCCGATTCCAGAAGATACCGTTATAGAGGATACCGTCCTAGAAAATGCCGTTAAAGAAGGCACTGGGCAAAAAAACATCGCTCCGCATTCTGTACCTCATTTCCGCACACTACCAGTCGAGGTGCAGCAAAGCCTGCCGGTCATTGTTTATTCGGTGCATCTTTATGCCCCCTCGCCAGCACATCGGATGGTGAAGATCGATGGATTGGTCAGAAGAGAGAGTGATACGATAAAGCCGGGGTTAATATTAGAAGAAATTACTCAAACCGGGGCTATATTCAGTTTTGGAGATTATATCTTCCGTGTGCCTGCGAATGGCTAAGGTGTGTTCCTCAACAGGGTAAGCTGAAGTTAGCGATCTTTGCATATTGGACACCGTCCGTTTGCTGTTCGCTGTGATAAAGACAGACTGAATCAATCTCCAGGGGTATATCAGTCGCAAGTGCTTGCACGCTTCCCGCAGTGGTGTTTCTTATCAGCGTGATGTGAGGCCGGAAAGCCTTGCTGTGTTCCTGGGCAGAGAATTCCGGGCAAACATTCTTTACGGAATCCCCGATCGTGCTGTGGAGTTCTGATAGGGACTTGTTGGGTTCGACAATTGCTGCAACAAGGCGCGAACGTTTATTGGGGAAGGGCCTGACTGAAAATATACGGGCTGTGAATGGCGCCGGCAAGAT
>QNFP01000065.1 GCA_003645535.1 Gammaproteobacteria bacterium
CAAGTTTCGTGGGTCATATTTCGTGGGTCATATAATGCGCTTTTGTATACAGCGCGCTGGCCAAATGTGATTGCCAAACTACAAGCGGTCAGGCGCTTGACCGCGATACACCTCGGGCCTATAATCCCTCGCCCTTAAGGCAGCCAGTTTACCAGGTCTGGCTGTTGTGGATATGGCGTAGTAGCGGGCTATGAATGCGCTAATGTAATACAGAATTGATTGCGGGGTGGAGCAGCCTGGTAGCTCGTCGGGCTCATAACCCGAAGGTCGTAGGTTCGAATCCTGCCCCCGCTACCAATATTGCGCAGCTTAGGTGCGCAGTGCGTAAAGCCCCTGTTTACAGGGGCTTTTTGTTATTGGCTTTGTAAGCATGGGTTTACGGAGTATTGCCCTGGTATTTATTGCTCCGCTATGTATAGGCAGGTGAATGGCCATTTCACGGGATAAATTAGTGTTGCTGGTTGAGCCTGTTGTCGAGGCAATGGGGCTCACCCTATGGGGTGTAGAGTTTTTTGTCCGCGGTAAAACCAGTATGCTTCGAGTCTATATAGATCATGAAGATGGTGTGGGAGTTGGTGACTGTGAGCGGGTAAGTCGCCAACTCAGCTCAGTATTCGATGTTGAGGATCCCATTCATGGTGAATATACGCTTGAGGTTTCTTCGCCAGGACTGGACAGGCCGCTATTTACACCCGCGCAATATCGCGGCTTCATCGGTGAAACAATAAATGTGAAGTTGCGTTTCCCGTTTGAAGGGAGGCGTAGTTTTAAGGGCAAACTGGAAGCGATCGAGGCAGGGGACATTGTCTTGAATGTTGATCAACATGAGTACTCGTTTCCGTTTGAAAGTGTTGAGAAAGCGAGAGTGATTCCCCATTTTTAGCGGTAACTATTTAGCGGTAACTATATAGGGCTTACGGATGGACAAAGAAATATTGCTAGTTGCTGAAGCGGTTTCTAACGAAAAAGGTGTTGCCAAAGGCGTCATTTTCGAAGCGATCGAAGAAGCCCTGGCCATAGCGACAAAAAAACGCTATGACGAACAATCCAATATTAGAGTAGTTATCGATTATGAAACTGGCGATTACGATAGCTTTCGTTGGTGGGACGTTGTTGATGATGAAACACTGGCCGAACTTGGTACCCAGTTCACTCTCGAAGAAGCTCACGAGAAAAATCCCGCGTTGGTGGCAGGTGATACCTACGAGGAGAAGATTGACAATATCAAGTTTGGCCGTATTGCGGCGCAGACGGCCAAACAGGTCATCGTTCAGAAAGTTCGCGAAGCAGAACGAGAGCTGGTGGTTGAAAAATATCGTGACAGAGTCGGCGAATTGATTGGCGGCACTGTTAAAAAGGTGACGCGTGAACATATTATTGTTGATCTCGGTAACAATGCAGAAGGCCTGTTACCGCGTGAGGAACTTGTCGGTCGTGAAGTGTTTCGTGTTAATGACCGAGCCCGCGCGATACTGTTCGATATTCGCACAGAGGGCCGTGGCCCACAGTTATTGCTTAGTCGCGCCTGTAACGAAATGTTGATTGAGTTATTTCGTGTTGAAGTGCCGGAAATTGCGGAACAGGTCATTGAGATTCGAGCGGCAGCACGAGACACTGGTTCACGCGCCAAGATTGCGGTCAAAACCAACGATGGACGTATCGACCCGGTGGGTGCCTGTGTCGGTATGAGAGGCGCCAGGGTACAGGCGGTGTCCAATGAGCTTGATGGTGAGCGTATCGATATCGTGCTGTGGGACGATAATCAAGCGAAATTGATGGTTAATGCCATGGCGCCGGCGGAGGTTGAGTCGATTGTCGTGGATGAAGACAACAACACTATGGACGTAGCGGTGGCCCAGGACAACCTGGCCCAGGCTATCGGTAAAAGTGGTCAAAATGTTCGCCTGGCTTCTGAGCTGACCGGCTGGCATGTCAATATCATGACCGTGGAAGAGCTCGAAGATAAACAAAACGAAGAAGCCGGCACTATCGTCGAAGAGTTTATGCGGAAATTCGACATCGATGAAGATGTTGCTATCGTTCTGGTCGAGGAAGGATTTACCTCGGTAGAAGAGGTGGCCTATGTGCCCCTTGAAGAGTTAGCGAT
Source organism: Gammaproteobacteria bacterium (assembly GCA_003645535.1). Lineage (GTDB taxonomy): Bacteria > Pseudomonadota > Gammaproteobacteria > Pseudomonadales > Porticoccaceae > HB2-32-21. The sequence goes on from QNFP01000065.1 coordinate 2,108, forward strand.
GACAGAAGGTTTTGATCAGGAGATCGCTGAAGAATTACGGGCGCGCGCCAAGGATGCATTGTTGACTGCAGCCCTGACATCGGAGGAAGAGCTGGCAAATGCTGAGCCCGCTGAGGATTTGTTAACTATGGAAGGTATGGACCAGACCCTCGCATATAAGTTGGCGGCCAGCAGTATTGTCACCATGGAAGACCTGGCGGAATTGTCCATCGATGACTTGCAGGATATTGAAAATATTGATCACGACCGCGCTGTACAGTTGATCTTGACTGCTCGTGCGCCGTGGTTTGAGGAAGAAGCGCAGTAGACAATCGCTTTTTTAGTAGTGCTATAAGGTAATTAGTGAGGAAATCTGATGGCTGAAGTTACTGTTAGTGAACTGGCCGAAACAGTGGGAACTTCGATAGAGCGTTTGCTGGAGCAAATGCATGAGGCGGGCCTGGCAGATAAAACTAGTGAAACAACAGTTACAGATGAAGAAAAGCAAAAATTGCTGGTTCATCTGAAGAGCCTGCACGGTGAACAGGCAAGTGAGCCTAAAAAAATCACTTTACGGCGTAAAAGCACAAGCACATTGAAAGCAGGTGCGGGAAGGAAAACTGTCAATGTTGTGGTGCGAAAAAAACGCACCTACGTAAAACGTGACGCTGTTGCTCCAGAATCAGTTCCAGGATCTGTGACGGGTGAAGCGGCGGAGAGTGGATCCACGGAGCAAACTGCTGATAGTTTTCAATCCACACTGGCGAGTGCAGAGGCAAAACGCCTGGCGGCGGTTGATGCGCGCAATAAAGAGGATGAGGCAGCTAAGCTAGCTGTTGAACAGGCGGCGCAACAAAAACAAAGTGCAGAAGTGAAGAAGCCAGAGTCAGTGATGCCCTCGCCGGCGTCTGCTGTTCCAGAGCCTGGAGTTACTGGGGAGCCCAGTGGCAAGCTGTCAAAAAGGCGGGATAAGCCCGACGACCTTGAAGACCGGCCGAAGAAGAAAAAGCTGGTCAAAGGTACTCGCAAACGAAAAGCTGGCGATCTTATCGATGACGGCGATCTTAATGATGACGAGAAACCGAAAAGCACCCGTTTAAAGTCTTCTGTACCTATAGTGAAAATGGAAAATGTCCACGTTTTCCAGAAACCCACTGATAAAATAGTACACGACGTGGAAATCGGCGAGACCATCGTTGTCGCTGATCTGGCGCGGCAAATGTCAGTGAAAGCTGCTGCTGTTATCAAAGAACTGATGAAAATGGGCGCGATGGTAACCATTAATGACAGTATTGATCAGGATACAGCCGTACTGGTGACCGAAGAGTTGGGTCACCGCCCGAAAGTGGTTAAAGACGTGGCCGATGCAGTTGAAGAACAGTTGCGTCAGGAGCTGGCTGTAGACGGAACTGCTGAGAAGCGGGCCCCCGTGGTAACAGTAATGGGGCATGTAGACCACGGTAAGACTTCATTGCTTGATCACATCCGTGATAGTCGTGTTGCTCTGGGAGAGGCGGGTGGCATCACTCAGCACATAGGTGCCTATCACGTGGAAACGCCACATGGCATGGTTACTTTTCTTGATACTCCTGGTCACGCGGCCTTCACTGCTATGCGTGCTCGTGGTGCCAGGGCGACAGATGTGGTTATTTTGGTTGTCGCCGCTGATGATGGTGTAATGCCTCAAACGGAAGAGGCTATTCAGCATTCACGAGCAGCCGGTGTACCCATAGTGGTGGCTATTAACAAGATTGATAAGGATGGTGCGGATCCCGACCGAGTCATAAACGAGCTGGCGGCAAAGGATGTGATTCCCGAAGATTGGGGGGGTGACACCCAGTTCGTGAAAGTTTCTGCCCACACCGGGGAAGGCATAGATGAGTTGCTGGAGGCCATTCTCTTGCAGGCCGAATTATTAGAGCTTGCTGCACCAACCAATGTGCCAGCTCAGGGTGTCATTGTAGAGGCGCGAGTGGACAAAGGTCGTGGCGTTGTTGCCACAGCATTGGTGTTGGCGGGCACCTTGAGCAAAGGCGATTTTATCCTGGCAGGAGAAAGCGTAGGCAAAATTCGTGCGATGATGGATGAGTCGGGGGCAGTAATTGCTGAGGCCGGGCCATCGATTCCTGTGGAAATACTCGGTTTAGATACACCACCAGATGCCGGTGATGAATTTGCTGTGATCAGTGATGAGCGCAAAGCACGGGAAGTCGCTGAGCATCGCCAGCAAAAAGCCCGGGAAGAAAAGGTCGCGCGTCAGCAAGCCTCACAGCTTGAAAACATGTTTGCAACCTTTGAGGGTAGCGGTAAGAAAGTATTGCCAGTACTTATCAAAGCGGATGTCAGAGGCTCCCTGGAGGCTATCCTGTCAGCATTGGCAGATTTTGCGACCGATGAGGTGGAGGTGAAAGTAGTTTCCTCCGGAGTCGGTGGACTCAATGAATCCGATATAGACCTGGCTTTCACTACTGGCGCAGTGGTGATGGGCTTTAATGTCAGGGCCGACACCCCTGCGCGACGTCGAGCGGAAGAGGAAAGCGTCGAAATTCGCTATTACAGCGTTATTTACAACTTGCTCGATGAAGTTAAACAGGGACTTTCCGGTATGCTCGACCCTGAGATCCGCGAGGAAATCGTCGGAATTGCCGAGGTTCGCGATGTATTCAGGTCACCAAAGTTTGGTCAAATTGCTGGCTGTATGGTTATCGAAGGTACTTTACATCGCAATAAACCTATTCGTGTACTTCGCGATAATGTGGTCATTTATCAGGGGGAGCTGGAGTCTTTGCGTCGCTTTAAGGACGATGTTAATGATGTGCGCAATGGCATGGAATGTGGTATCGGCGTCAAGGATTATAACGATGTCAAGGCGGGTGATCAGATTGAAGTCTATGATATCCAGCACATAGCCCGAGAGCTGTAGTAGGCATTGAACTATGCCTAGAGAGTTCAGCCGTAGTGACCGGGTGGCCGATGCCGTGCAGCGCGAGCTGGCGGATATGATTCGCCAGGAACTTCGCGATCCACGTTTGTCGATGATTAATGTGACTGGGGTCGATGTCAGTCGAGATATTACCGCTGCTAAAGTGTTCGTGAATTTTATTGAAGAACTCGATGACGATGAGCATACTCTGCGTATTGCCGTGCTCAATAAGGCAGCAGGGTTTTTACGCTCACTATTGATGCGGCGTATGCGTTTGCGAGTAACACCGCGATTGACTTTTTTTTATGATGATACCGGCGATCGCGGTCGACATTTGTCGGCTTTGATAGATTACGCCGTCGCTCAGGATCATCAATCCGATGCTGAAGGCGAGGATAAGTAGTTTGGCAAAACGTCGTCAAAAGGGCCGACCGGTAGACGGTATTCTAATATTGGACAAGCCAGCTGGCCTGACTTCAAACGAAGCCCTGCAAAAAGTTAAACACCTGTTTTATGCGGCCAAAGCTGGACATACTGGGAGCCTGGATCCATTGGCGACTGGCGTGTTGCCTATCTGCCTTGGTGAGGCGACCAAGTTTACTCAATTCTTGCTAGAGGCCGATAAAGTCTACCGCAGCACCTTTAGCTTTGGTGTGGCAACTGAAACTGGGGATGCAGATGGCGATATAGTCAGCTGTAGTGATGCTAGCGGATTGACTGCTGAAAAAATAGAGGCGGCCTTGCCAGCTTTTCGTGGTGAGATAGAACAGATTCCGTCTATGTATTCAGCGCTTAAACACAAGGGACAACCTTTATATAAACTTGCCAGGCAAGGTATTGAAGTAGAGCGAAAGGCTCGATCTGCAATGATATATCGCTTTGAATTGTTAGCTTTCAGGCCTGGTGAAGTGGCAGAAGCGGACGTCGAAATACATTGCAGCAAAGGCACATATATTCGAACCATCTCTGAAGATATGGGTAAGGCGCTGGGCGTTGGCGCGCACGTATCTAGTTTATGCCGTAGTGCTGCTGGGCCATTTGGGCTTGACGAAGCAGTTACGCTTGAGCAACTCGAAGCCCTACGTGAAGGCAAGCGCGGAGAAGACCTCGATTTTCTGTTGCGGCCGCTGGACGCTGCAGTGGCAGATCGCCTGGCTGTTGAGCTGCCAGAAAGTTCAGCGTGGTACTTTCGTCGTGGTCAGCCGGTGATGACTCCGGTGGCCTACCGTGATGCGGAAGAAGGCGATATAGTGCGCATTTTTCGCGATGATGGTGATTTTTTAGGTGTTGGTGAAGTCCTTGATGATGGACGAGTTACGCCGCGCCGTTTGGTGGCTGGGCAATAATTTCCCAGCTTTAAAGATAGCCGAGCTATAACATTGCCTGTTTTGCAGGTGCTGATTTAGCAGTATCGGCATAAATTGGGTCGTCTATAAATATGCGTGGACGAACCTGAATTAACTGGCATATTGGAGAGAAGAAAATGGCACTGAGTGCAGAAGATAAAGCAACAATTGTAAAAGATAATGCCCGTGGTGAGGGAGATACCGGTTCCCCTGAGGTACAGGTGGCTCTGTTAACGGCAAATGTTAACAAATTGCAGGAGCATTTTGCAGCCTTTAAAAAGGATCATCATAGTCGTCGTGGCTTGATCCGTATGGTTAATCAGCGTAGAAAGCTGCTCGATTATCTGAAGAGCAAGGATGTCGATCGTTACAGCCAGTTGATTAAAAAGCTGGGCTTACGTCGATAATAATTCGAAAACAATGGCTCCGATTTGGGGCCATTGAAGTTATTTAAAAGGTGAAAATTGTGAACCCCATAAGTAAAACATTTCAATATGGTAAGCACACCGTGACTCTGGAAACTGGGCGCATTGCCAGACAGGCGAGCGGTGCGGTGGTGTGTAGTATGGACGATACCGTTGTCCTATGTACGGTGGTAGGCGCGAAAAATGTTCGTGCCGGACAGGATTTCTTCCCGCTGACTGTTAACTATCAGGAAAAGACCTACGCAGCAGGAAAAATCCCCGGCGGGTTTTTCAAACGTGAAGGGCGTCCAAACGAGAAAGAAACCCTGACCTGTCGATTGATTGATCGACCGATTCGCCCCCTGTTTCCCGATGGTTTTAAAAATGAAGTACAGGTCGTACTCACGGTTATGTCGTCAAATAAAGACATTGATCCAGATATACCCGCATTGATCGGTGCATCCGCTGCTCTGGCGATATCTGGTCTACCGTTTAATGGCCCAGTTGGTGCTGCGCGTGTAGGCTTTACTGAGGCAGACGGCTATTTGTTAAACCCCGGCTTTGCGGCCTTGAAAGATTCTCGGCTGGATATGGTTGTAGCGGGCACTAAAGATGCTGTATTGATGGTTGAGTCGGAGGCCAGTGAACTGTCCGAAGACCTGATGCTTGGTGCTGTGCTTTACGCTCATCAGGAAATGCAGGCCGTTATCCAGGTCATTGAAGAATTGGCCAGCGAAGCTGGCAAACCCAAATGGGACTGGCAGGCAGAGCCAGAAAATATTGCTGTTGCAGATCGCTTGCAAACGGAAATCGGTGCTGGTATAGAAGAAGCCTATCTTGTTACCGATAAGCAGGAACGCACTGTTCGCCTGGGAGACTTGCGCGCCGGGGCGATTGCAACGCTGGTGGTAGAAGGCGGAGATATTAACGAAGACGATGTCCGTGAAGCTTTCAAAAAGCTTGAAAAGAAAATTGTTCGTGGCCGTATTATTCGCGGCGAGCCGCGTATAGATGGGCGCGATAGCACAACTGTTCGACCGGTAGCGGTAGAAGTTGGTTTGTTGCCCAGCACCCATGGTTCGGCTCTGTTTACCCGTGGTGAAACTCAGGCCATCGTGGTCACTACACTGGGTTCATTGCGTGATGCTCAGCGGCTTGAAACACTGCAGGGCAGCAAAGAAGACGGCTTTATGCTGCATTACAACTTCCCTCCTTATTCAGTAGGTGAAGCCGGTCGTATGGGTGGCACCAGTCGACGAGAAACTGGTCATGGCCGACTCGCCCGTCGTGGTATTGCGGCAGTGCTGCCTGATCAGGATGCCTTTCCTTACACCATCCGCGTCGTGTCCGAGATTACCGAATCAAACGGTTCCAGTTCTATGGCTTCGGTTTGTGGCTCCAGTCTGGCATTGATGGACGCCGGCGTGCCGCTTAAAGCACCCGTCGCCGGTATCGCCATGGGTCTGGTAAAAGAAGAAAGCGGATTTGCTGTATTGACGGATATATTGGGCGACGAAGATCATCTCGGCGATATGGACTTTAAAGTAGCGGGTACGTCCGCCGGTATTACTGCACTGCAAATGGACATCAAGATCGAAGGCATTACCGAAGAAATTATGGAAACTGCGCTTTCTCAGGCATTACAGGCGCGTTTACATATCCTCGGCGAAATGAACAAGATAATTGAAACCAGTCGTACGGAAGTCGCCGAAACGGCACCACGCTACGTCACCATTAAAATTGATCCTGACAAAATCCGTGATGTCATCGGTAAAGGTGGCGCAACTATTCGTGCCCTCACCGAAGAAACCGGTGCGACCATCGATATTGAAGACGATGGCAGCATCCGTATCTACAGCGATGACCGTGACGGCCTCGATCAGGCGCTGTTCCGCATCGAGGAAATCACTGCAGAAGCCGAAATCGGTCGTATATATGATGGCAAGGTAGCTCGTATTGTCGATTTTGGCGCTTTTGTGACCATTATGCCCGGTACTGACGGTCTGGTGCATATCTCGCAGATCGCCCAGGAGCGTGTTGAGAAAGTCACTGATTACATTGCTGAAGGTCAGACCATCAAGGTTAAAGTACTTGATGTCGATGCTCGAGGCCGTATCAAGTTGTCGATGAAGGAGGTCTCTGAAGAAGAGGGTGGCTTGCCCCAAAAAGAGCGAGCAGTCCCTGCAGAGGCAGTGCCGGTAGCTGACGCGCCTGAGTGATATAAAGTAACATAAGATGTTGATAAAAAACGGGGCTTAGGCCTCGTTTTTTTTGCCGATAATTTACTATTTGATAATAATGTCCAATAAATTTGTAATGTAAAGGTAACTCTAATTGAAGCAGGTACAGGCACTATACGCAGGGCAAGCCAAAATATTGGAGCCATCTGGCGACCGTACCGGAATCTACAAAACTGCCATCACCCAGGCAGTGGTAGGTGAGCTTGGTATAGAGGGCGATGTCCAGGTTGATAAACGCTATCACGGCGGCCCGGATAAAGCTCTTCATCAGTTTGCCGTTAATAGTTACGCACGAATCATCGAACAGTTTCCCAGTTTAGAAGATGCGGCGGTGCAGGGATCAATCGGTGAGAATCTAACCATTGCTGCTATGGACGAGTACTCAGTTTGTATCGGCGATATTTATCGTTTGGGCGAGGTCACTGTTCAGGTATCAGAGCCGCGCCAGCCTTGCTGGAAAATAAATGCCAAATATGGTGTCGAAAAACTTACCGAGTACATCGACCAGGAACGTATGGCTGGCTGGTACTATCGGGTGCTGGAAAGTGGCCTGATCAATGTTGGTGATGAAATTGTCTTGCTTGAGCGGCCCAATCAGGAAATCACCATTGATTATTTTAATCTCATCAAAAATCAGCATCGTCCGTCTCTGGATGAGTTGGTTAGTTTGGTCAATGCTGTGGGTCTTGCCGCAGGTCTGAAAAAACGTTTGCAGGAGCGTTGCGATTTTTTCAATACCTGAGGGACTCTGTAACCGCTAGTTCAGCGCTTATCTTCATCGTAATGTTCGCTATAGCTCATTTCTGTAGTAATTATGATACCTGCTGGTAATAAACCATACTAGTAGGTAAAGTCCGTGCTGGAATTCTATTTGATACAGGCCTCCAGCTGAGCGCTGAGTGAGGAATATGGCTGCAAGCGAGAATAATTTGATCGATAAATACCTGGGCCCCGGAATCTTTGTGGATTCCGATAGCGCCTCTGTTCAGCACTTTGCCGAGCGAGCACTGCAAGGTCTGGGGTCAAATCCAACCGAGTGTGGTGTAGCGCTTTATTACGCAGTGCGGGACGGACTCAAATACGACCCTTATGGTATGTCGTTGGCACGGAGTGATTTTATCGCCAGCAACATCGCAGAACGCGACTCCGCATTTTGTGTGCCCAAAGCGATATTGCTGACTGCATCGGCTCGCGCCGCGGGCATTCCCGCCCGTCCTGGCTATGCCGATGTTCGCAATCATCTTTGCACGCCTAAACTAAAGGCGGCCATGCAGGGCAAAGATCTGTTTATTTATCATGGCTATGTGGAAATGTATCTCGAAGGCCGCTGGGTAAAATCAACGCCGGCGTTCAATAAAGAGTTGTGCGACAAGATCGGCATAAAGGCCCTGGAATTTAATGGCTACGATGATGCCATGTTGCATCCCTATGACCGCGAAGGCCGCCAGCATATGGAGTATGTGCATGACCACGGTACCTTTACAGACCACCCTTATGAACGCGTCCGCGATGCTTTTCGAAATATGTATGGCGATCTGGACGAAATGTTGTCGCGGTTTACTGGCGATTTTGCTGCGGAAGTCACTACCTAACAAGTAGTCGAATAATTATCGAATAGCTGCCGACTTTGTTCGCTGGCTGATACAAATATATTTATAACTTCAAGGAGACTCCATGCAAGCAGTAGCGGTTCAGTACACTTCTAACGAAGGGCTTACTCTAAAAGGTGATCATTATGGTGATCCTGATAAGCCACCACTCATCTTTTTGCACGGCGGTGGTCAAACACGACATTCCTGGGGCGAAGCCTCCATAGCTGTGGCGAAAGCCGGCTGGCATGTTATTAATATGGATTCGAGGGGCCATGGTGAATCCGACTGGTGCCCCCAGACCAACTATGAGGTAGGAGCCTTTGTTGATGATCTGAAAACTGTACTGGATACCCTGGCTACCAGGCCCGTGGTGGTGGGTGCATCCAAGGGTGGCATCGTTGCACTGGCAACAGCCTGTGTGGACGAATCGCTCCTGCGTGGTATCGTGCTGGTGGATGTGACACCGCGCCTGGAATCTGCGGGAGTAGGGCGTATTCTGGATTTTATGCGCTCGAAGTCCGACGGCTTTGACAGCCTTGAAGAGGCCGCCGACACTATCGCCAGTTACACCGGGAGAAAGCGTACCAAAAACCTCGAAGGTCTGCGCAAGAACCTTCGTGAAACTGAAGATGGTCGTTTTATCTGGCACTGGGATCCCCACCTGATCGGCAGTGAATTTCAAAGCAATATACAGGCGCGCTGCCTGGACCTGCTGGAAGAAGCAACGAGTATTACAATTCCGACCCTGCTGGTGCGAGGCGCGCAATCCGATGTGGTCAGTCACGAAGGTGTCCAGGAGTTTCGCGATGCGGTGAAACATGCAGAGTACGTCGACGTGGCGGATGCCAGTCATATGGTGGCTGGTGATCAGAATACGGTATTTTCCGATGCCGTAATCGATTTTATTGGGCGGTTAGAATAGTGACGAGAAACGTAGTGGGAACTATTGGTCAAAAAAATATTGCTATGAATAAAAAATGAACTGGGACGCGATTGGAGCAATAGGTGAAATAGTTGGCGCGACAGCTGTGGTTTTATCCCTGCTTTATCTTGCTCTTCAGCTGAGACAGAGCACCAACTTTGCCAGGATGGAATATCACACAAAGACCATCGATTCGATGGCACCCTCCTACCATTGGCGGGCCGCTAATCCACATAATGCTCGGATTTTCAGAGAAGGCTTGCAGGATTTTCGCACTCTCAATGCGGATGAACGGGTAATGCTTGATAGCGTGCTATCGACAATCGTACTGTCATTTAAGGACATACTCGAAGCCCGCAAAAATAATTTACTGGATAGTGATACCTATAAAGCATGGGAAGGGTATGTTGGTGCGCTTATATCCATGCCGGGCGGAACGTTGTGGTGGGAACAGATTAAACCTGGATATACCGATGAAGTTCAGCGCGCCGTCGCTTCTGTAATTGAAAAGGTCGTGCCGTATGACCAACTGATGCCAATCGTGTTCGGGACTGAAGCGCGGGAAGTTATTCCAGACGACTCTTGAACCTACCTGTTCTCTTTTTGCCCCAGCTCTAGCCAGTAGCGGTTCGTTCTCTAAGGCCTGAGCACACATTAAATGTTCGCTGCTACCTCCATGCCTTGACTCACTGCGGCCAATGCGTCGAGTTCCTTTGCTTCAGAAGCTCCGCCGATCAAGCGGCAGCTAATACCTGCCTCTGTCAGCTCATTATAAAGAGCATTGTTAGAATCCTGTCCGGTACAAATTACGATACTGTCTACGGCGAGGATCTTGTCTTCGTCATTGACACTGTAGTGCAGCCCTTCATCGTCAATTTTTTGATAACTCACGCCCGGGATGCTATTGACCCCAGCGGCATCCAGCTCAGCGCGGAGCACCCAGCCGCTGGTCAGGCCAAGACTGCGACCGAGGGATTTGGGCTTGCGCTGCATCATGGTGATTTCATGGGCGGCGGCCGGGAATTTTGGCCCGGCTTTAGAGAGGGAGCCCGGCTCGCTCATGGTGGTATCGACACCCCACTTGGTGAGAAAGCTATCGGTATCGGGTGCGCTATCGCTCTTGTCCTGACTCTTGTGATGGATTAGTAGCACCGCGACATCAAAACCGATACCGCCGGCACCAAGAATAGCCACGCGCTTGCCGGTTTTGGCCTTGCCGGTTAACAGGTCGAGGTATGAAATTACCGAGGCATGATCAATGCCAGGGATATCTGGAATGCGAGGCACGATGCCGGTAGCGACGATGACTTCATCGAATTTGTCACCGACGGTATTTGCGTCGACCCTGGTGTTGAGTTGAATCTCGACACCGAATTTATCCAGTTGCGACTGGAAGTAGCGGATGAATTCATAAAACTCAGTTTTATCAGGCACGATTTTAGCCAGATTCAACTGACCGCCGATTTCGCTACCCGCTTCGAATAAGGTGACTTTGTGACCGCGCTCCGCGGCGGTGCATGCTGCTGATAAACCAGCAGGACCAGAGCCAATTACCGCGACGGTTTTATTGCCTTTGATGGTGACAGCTTCATTAAACTCCAGCTCCCGCGCTGCTTTTGGATTGACCAGACAACTGGTAACACGGTCGGTGAAAATAAAATCCAGGCAGGCCTGATTACAACCGATACAGGTGTTGATTTCGCTGGCACGACCCTCGGCGACTTTTTTAGCAAAGTGCGGGTCGGCGAGCATGGGCCGCGCCATGGACACCATCGCGGCATCGCCGCTGGCGACAATGTCTTCGGCCACTTCTGGAGTATTGATGCGGTTTGACGCAATGACCGGAATATTAATGTTGTCGGCGAGATTACGGATGGCGAAACGCCATGCCGCGCGGGGTACCATGTAGGCGATGGTAGGAATACGTGCTTCGTGCCAGCCAATGCCGGTGTTGAAAATAGTTACGCCGGCCTGTTCAAGTGCCTGGGCCAATTGCACAATCTCCGCGCCGGTAGCACCATCTTCGACCAGGTCGATAGCTGATATTCGATACATCAGAATAAAGTCATTACCGACTTTTTCTTTCACGCGTTTAATGATTTCAATGGCAAAGCGCATACGGTTTTCGTAGCTACCACCCCATTGATCGGTGCGCTTGTTGGTGCGGGTGACCAGCATCTGGTTAATTAAATAACCTTCTGAGGCCATGATTTCAACGCCATCGTAACCGGCCTGTTTGGCCAGC
>QNFP01000066.1 GCA_003645535.1 Gammaproteobacteria bacterium
GCAAAGAGCCGTATCATTATCTGAGTTGGTTGTTTGAAAAGCTGCCGGCGGTTGACAGGGTAAATATTGAAGCACTCATGCCATGGAATATGCCGGACCAGGGGTAGTTTGCGAGACGCTTACTCTCTCTTATATCTTCGACCCATTCACTAACTTCGTCAGGGGCATTTGATTGAGCCGATATGTTTTGAATAACTAAAAATGTGGACTTCATTTTCTGGAGGTTTCTAACCGACTCCCAGCTCATAGCTTCATCAATATGGAATAGCATACGCTCGGCATCATCAAATACATAGTTTTCTACTACAGCTCTTCTGAGATTTCCCCAAGCTCCCTGGAGATCAGAAAGCGATGTTTTTATATACCCCGTTGATTCAGTTCCAAATGCCATATTTTTGATATTTTCCTATGAACTACCGAGACGCATAACGCACGCGTAATAGGCGCGAGCTTGCGAGCGTCCTAATTGACGCGCTTGTATGATCGATATTCCATTGTTTTAGGCAATGTCATAAAGCGATAAAGTGAAGTCCAAACTTGCAGCACCGGGTTTTCAGTTCAGTAGCTCGATTGAGCACCGGTGCAGACATTGTCTAGCCCGTTAACAAGTATGAGCGCTGAACTGATCTTCAAAGTAACGTAACATTAGTTCTCATTCGGGTGGATGAACTGTACTTGAGGGAAATAGGTCTTATATTTTGCCATATCCCTTGTAACTAAACCAAATTGTGATACTGACGCATGAGCGCCAATAAAAAAATCCGCTAAGGGTGACGTCTTTGTACCTTTGTTTTTCCTATATTTTAAGTAGGTTTTACCTGTTAGAAACAAAGCCTCTCTAGGTAATTCCAATACCTTAATGCCCAGTGCCTCAATAGCACGCTCAACTTCTTCAACCCTGCTAAAGCCTATGGATATTTCAGTGTATACAATTGAATTTATGTGCAGTGTATTTGTCAGGCTATATTTTTCGAGAGTAGATTCTGACCAATCAGCCCAATTCTGATCATCAGTAAATAGATCCAGTAGCACACAAGAGTCAACTAAAATACCATTCATTATGAATCCCTTGTAAGACTCATAATTTCATCGGTAGACATCTTTACTGACGCAATCCCCCTGAGCTTCCTGAATTTTCCCGTCACATTAGGCGCGTTAGTTTTTACGATATAAAACCGACCAGCATCTTCGATAAAATCAATTTCTGTTTCGGGAGATATACCTAGCGCTTCCCTTATATTTCTCGGGATTGTGACTTGCCCCTTTGTTGTAACTCGCATAATCTGTGCCTCACGACAAATGTAATACTAATGTAGTATTACATTCTTGATTTTGCAAGTTTTAGATTCTAGTAAAAATATTCACTAGCAGCTAACGTCAGAGTTGCGTAGCCAGGATGATATTGATTCTGTGTTTGTCCAGAAGGATAGATAGTCAAGATCTAAAGAAGAGGCTTGAGCAAATTTTTATTTGTAATCGAGGTGCAGTAAACATAAAAAAGGCGCTTAGTTTCCTAAGCGCACTTTCTCTAAGTGCTTTTCTCTAAGTTAGTTTCCCGGTTAAGTCGTAATAGGGCTTTATTTGGTATCGAAATTATAATTATTCATGCTAAAGAATCGACTGTGCAGCCAATGCACAAAACCCAGCGTAGGCCGAATGGTTGGGCTATCACCATGGCGATCGAAATAATAGCTGTTCGATTTTGCGCAATCGCCGTGTTTAAAGATAGTCAGGTGGGTGCGGCTCTGGACTTTCTGGAAGTCTTTGTCATTGGCAGACTTTTTAACCTCGATATAGTTGGCGTCGCGTCTTTTGGCGGCCTTCAGGCAGCGCACTAAATGTTTGGACTGGGTATCGATCATGCCAAACCACGATGCCGTACAAACACTGTAGGGACCAAACATCATAAAAAAGTTAGGGAAGCCGGGCACGGTGGAACCCTGATAAGCCTGGTAACGGTTTTCTTCCCAGAAGTCGCTGAGATCAACATTGCCTTTGCCGACCACGTCGAAGGTAGGCACACTGCCTTTTTGAAAAACCTCAAAACCGGTGGCGCAGATTAATGTATCGATTTCCCGCTCGGTGCCATCTTTGGTAACAATGGCATTCTCGGTGATGTGGGCGATAGGGTCAGTAACCAGGCTGGTGTCATCTCGATTAAACACAGGATAGAACTTGCTGGTAAAACTGGGCCGTTTGCAGCCGAAGTCGTATTTGGGGATGAGGGCTTCCTGAGTGGCGGGGTCATCGACCTGATCGCGTATATGCTTGACACAGGTTTTCATCAGGAAGTCGCCTGCAAATGAAAAATACTTGTTAAACACCAATAAATTAATCATCAAAATATCGGTGAAGAAGATGGTTGTCAGGCGGGCCAATCTTTGTGCACCGGGAATTTTGGCAAAGATTTTTTGCACACGTGGGCTAAAGGGCATATCTTTTTTCGGCAGTAACCAGATGGCAGTGCGCTGATAAACATCGAGAGTTTTGGCTTTTTCAACCAGTTCGGGTACGGCCTGGATGCCGGTGGCGCCGGTACCGATAAAGCCGATACGTTTGTCGGTCATGTCGTAGGAGTGATCCCAGCGCCCGGTATGCATGACCTTGCCTTTAAACTTGTCAATACCGTCGATAATGGGCAGTTTTGGCAGGGTCAAAAAGCCGGTAGCGCAGACCAGGTAACGGGAAGTGTAAACGTCCCCAGATTTGGTGGTAGTGGTCCAGACATTGTGCTTCTCGTCATAGGTGGAACCTGCTACTTCGGCGTTGTAACGCATGTGGGGACGAATTCCGTACTTTTGTGCGCAATGGTCTACATAGGCTTTCATTTCCGCGCCGGGTGCGTACAGGCTGGACCAGTTTGGGTTTTGCTCAAAGGAAAAGGAATAGCTCAGAGAAGGAATATCCACCGCCAGGCCGGGATAGGTGTTATCCCGCCAGGTGCCACCGACGTCATCGGCTTTTTCGAGAATAACGAAATCTGCGAGGCCTTCATTGATAAGGCGGATACCAGCACCTATTCCGCACAGGCCCGAGCCTACGATGACTGTTTCGTAGTCAATGAGCGGTTTGTCTGTCTGGGGGGGGAGATTGAGCGTGCGCGCTAAAGTCGCCTTTGTCATGGTGATTCCTTCAGGTTATCAAGGTGTTAAGAAATTCAGATTTAAATAAATATCAGTTGATTGATATCATTCCCAAAGCCAAAAAATAGCCGCGTATTGTATAGCTGTTTTAGTTGCTGTGCACGGGACCATCTATTCAGGGACCATCTATTCGGTATCTATTCGGTATCTATTCGGTATCTATTTGGGCATTGGCGCAGCTAGTCGCTGTCGAAGCTAAAGTCTGTAAAGGTATTCGGCCTCTGGATTTATTGTCAACTGAGGTTCTTCCTGATGCTGAAATCAGCTCACGATGAGCTGCGATAGCGGATGTCGGTGACAGCCACACTCAACACATCATTCAGCGCTACGACCAATGAATCGCCCGGCACAATGGGTCCAACACCTTCTGGTGTGCCGGTAAGAACCACATCTCCTGGATGGAGGGTAAAGAAGCGGCTCATATAAGCTATAAGAGGTATGACGGGCGTGAGCATTTGTGCGGTATTGCCGTCTTGCTGGATGTCGCCATTTTTTTCGAGGCTCAAGCTAACATTTTGCAAGTCGGTGATTTTATCCGGTTTTAAGAAGGCGGAAACTGGACAGGCCCCATCCCAGCCCTTGGCTTTCTCCCAGGGATGGCCGACATCCCTGAGTTGTTTTTGCAGGTCTCTAAGCGTCAGATCCAGGGCAATGCCAATACCGCCAATGGCTGGCAGCACATCTGGTTCGGAACATTGATTAAGTTCCTGTCCGATCAAAATAGCCATCTCTGTTTCAAAATGTACCGAGCCCAACCCTTGCGGAATCAGCAAAGGGCTGGCCAGTGAAGTTAAGGCAGAAGTGGGTTTGATAAAAAGCATTGGCTCTGCGCTTTTCTGGCTGGCCATTTCCTGAATGTGGGCGGCGTAGTTCAGACCGACACAGACTACTTTTCCAGCAGGTAATCCACAGGGACTGCCGTCCAGGAACTGGTGGTAATAGTTTGTGCTCATAGGGTGTTGTCCAATTTGAAGTTTTGCACCAATTATGGTGTGTTTACAACCTGTTAAACCCGCTAGCTAATCGATAGTCAAATAAGCTTGCCTGGGTTGAGAATTCCGTTAGGGTCAAACAATTGTTTGACCTGGCGCATCAGCGTGATTTCGGTGTCACTACGACTGTAGTGAAGCAGGTGCTTTTTAAGCAGGCCAACACCATGTTCCGCAGAAATGCTGCCGCCATAGCTGGCGACGAGCTCGGCAATATGAATGCTTACACGCGCACACTGCTGGTTGAATTCCTCTACCGACAGGTCATCGGGTTTGAGTACATTCAGGTGCAGGTTACCGTCACCGATATGTCCGTACCAGACTATTTCAAAGTCGGGATAATTCTGCTCGGCAAGCAGGTCTACAGCGCGAATAAAATCAGGCATCTGGGATATCCTTACCGAAATATCATTTTTGTAGGGTTTGGCAAAAGACAGAGTTTCCGAGATGTCTTCTCTCAAACGCCACAGGTTTTGTGCCTGGCTAAGGGTTAGGCTGAGTACACCATCTACAACCAGCCCGTTGTTGTGACATTGTTCAAATAATTCAACAGCAGTAGCAAGGTCGCTATCATCATTATGCTCAAATTCCAGCAGCACATAATAGGAGCTGCGTACTGACAGTGGTGCTGATAATTTCTTGTGGGCCATCACTTTGCTCAGCGCCAGATCTGAAAAAAACTCAAATGCAGTCAGTGGCAAACCGCCGTTATAGATATGAAGCACATCCATAATGGCCTGAAAATTATTAATACCAAGTACCTGTACCGAACGGTTTGCGGGTGGTTGCGTCAGACGCAGGGTGGCTGCGCAGATAATACCCAGGGTGCCTTCTGAGCCAATAAACAAGTGACGAAAATCATAGCCGGTGTTGTTCTTGATCAGACCTCGGTTGAGTTCCAGTATTTCGCCGGCCCCGGTAACCACAGTTAAGCCGAGCACCCAATCTCGGGTCATGCCATAGCGAATTACATTGATGCCCCCGGCGTTGGTGGCAATATTGCCACCGATCTGGCTGGAACCAACGGAGGCAAAATCTACCGGGTAAAAAAGGCTGTGTTGTTCTGCATATTCCTGAATCTGCTGGGTGATTACCCCGGCTTCGCAGCGAATAGTTCGATCAACTGGGTTCAAATCGAGGATCTTATTCATGCGATCCAGCGCTAGTACGAGCTCTCCATCTTTGGCAACGGCGCCTCCGCTGAGTCCGGTGCGACCGCCAGCGGGCACAACTGCCAGATTTTCGGTATTAGCGCATTGAATGACAGCCTGTACTTCCTCAATGGTTTCCGGAAGTACCACGGCGCAGGGGGCGGGCTGCCAGAGGGTGGTCCGGTCTACACCATAAATTTGCAGGCTTTCAGTATCCGTCAATACGCAGTTAGCACTACAGATATTGCGCAGTTGCTGTAACACCGAATTGTTCATTGATCAGGATTGTCGAAACCCATGGCATCAAATGCCTGGATCCGTAATACCTCAGTTTCGTTAACCAGATGATGTTGTGCACCGGTAACCATATGGATGTTTGCCTTTGGTAATTTGTCGCGAAACCTCTTTAGATTGTAGTGCCAGTCGAGGGTGACGTCGCAATCCCCCTGAATAATATGCAGAGGATAATCGTTGCATGGCAAGTCGTGGAATTCTTCGGTCCAGCGTTTCATTGCACCTATCCACTCCAGCGGGATATGCTGCGCCTGTAGAGGATCGTGCTGAGCTAAAAAGTCCACAAAGTGCTGGTTGCCAGAGTTTTTTGAGAAGTTACGAGTGATGCGTGTTAGAAATCGGTGGGCAAGCAAATACACTAAGCGATTGCTTTGCCATTTGTATGGGTGCAAAAGTGGCGCCAGCAAGGCGATGTTGTGAAACATGTGCTTATCGCTTGCTTCCTCGAGCAGATGTTTGAGTACGATGGCACCGCCGGTGCTCTGGCCGACACTGTGCCAGGGTTGTGGCATATGTGATGTCGCAAAATCGAGAATTGAGTCAAACACCTCAACATAATGGTCAAAGCTGGCGATGCTGACCTGTTCGCCATCAGACAGGCCGTGGCCGGGCAGGTCAAAAGCGACCACAGCCAGGTTTTTGTTTAATAAGTATTGAAATAAATGCCCGTAAAGGCCAACGTGGTCAAAATAACCATGAACCACAAAGACCGTGCCTGTTGGTGCTGCGGGCAACCAGTACTGGCAGGCAATGGTATAGCCGCAGGACTGTGTCGAGCCAAGGAAATGCTGCGTACCCGCTTGTTTAGTTCCGGTTAGTTTAGACCCGCTGAGTTTGGCCCCCGAATTTGTAGTTAAAGACTCCAGACCGTAATGGTCGAGATAGATATCAGCGCCAGGCAAAAGACTGCCGGGGGTGTCGCGACCAGGGTCGAAAGTTAGTTTAGGCAACTGCAAATGCAAGCGCTGCAGCTGATCGAGTAGGGCTTCGGGTTCAGCCAAAACAAATGTCCGTCAATTAAAAATATCCGTCAATTTATACGTAAATTAAATAGCTTATCGATGGGTGCGACAGCAATGGGAACTTGCTCATGGCTGGAAAAATTACCACCCGAACAGATTACCATAACGGTATAATCACACTGCTTCCATTTTAAGGTCTTTTTCTTCAGCGCAGGGTGCAACGAATTGCCGCGCTGGTAATGCAACCGGTTATTTTGATAAACAAGCTTGCCCATGGCTAATTATTTGATCGCTCCCTCTATATTATCCGCCGATTTTGCGCGCCTCGGTGAAGAAGTCAGCAATGTACTGAGCGCTGGTGCGGATATTGTGCACTTTGATGTGATGGATAATCACTACGTGCCCAATCTCACTATTGGTCCCCTGGTATGCAAAGCACTGAGGGATCACGGTATCACCGCGCCCGTCGATGTCCATTTGATGGTCGAACCGGTAGACGATTTGATCAAAATGTTTGCCGATGTTGGTGCCAGCTGGATCACTTTTCACCCGGAGGCCAGCCGACACATTGATCGCTCCCTGCAGCTGACTCGTGATCTTGGCTGCAAGGCCGGCCTGGTATTGAATCCAGCGACACCGCTAACAGTCATCGAGCATGTAATGGACAAGCTCGATGTGTTGCTATTGATGTCGGTGAATCCGGGCTATGGGGGGCAGAAATTTATTCCGCAAACTATTGAAAAGCTGCGCCAGGCGCGGACACTTATTGATGAGAGTGGGTACGATATTCGGCTTGAAGTAGATGGTGGAGTCAGTACTGCGAATATTCGCGAAATTGCCCGGGCTGGTGCCGATACTTTCGTAGCCGGGTCAGCTATTTTTGGTGGCGGAGATTACCGCGCAGTAATTGACACTATGCGAGCTGAGCTGGATGCGCTCTAAGCTCAGGGTAACGTCGCGGTTTTACGTTTGCTCCAAATAGATTAGAATGCCGCCCCGAAACTCCATATTAGTAACTCCAGGATCAGTATTTCCAGGAACAGTATTTCCAGGAACAGTAATTCCAGGATCATGACGTGATATTTGGCACTCAGGACAGTTTGTTTTTCCTTTCTCTCTGCTGGCGATGGCAACAGGGCTAGTACCCCCTTGCCCGTTCGGGTACCCCATCATTTGCCAGGTAGTTAAAGTTTTAAGGAAAGATCATGACCCCTGAACAGTTCGCCAGCCTGGCTAGCCAGGATTACAATTGCATTCCCGTTGTTCGCGAGATCCTCGCTGACCTCGAAACCCCTCTCTCCTGTTATCTCAAACTCGCACGCGGGCCATACTCCTACCTGTTTGAATCCGTCGAAGGCGGTGAAAAATGGGGCCGTTATTCACTTATTGGTTTGCCTTCGGCTACGGTGCTTAAAGTCTGTGGTAAGCATCTCGCCATCGAGAGCAATGGTGTTGTCGTTGATGAACGGGATATTACCGACCCGCTGGCTGAGGTCGAGGCCTTTGCCCGAAGCTTTAAGGTTCCTGAGTTACCAGATATGCCCCGGTTTACTGGCGGCCTGGTCGGCTACTTTGGTTACGATACGGTGCGTTATATTGAACCTCGCTTAGCTGCTAGCTGCCCACCCGATGAACTGGGGGTGCCGGATATCCTGCTGATGGCCTCCCATGAAGTGCTGGTTTTTGACAACCTGCAGGGCAAATTAATTTTTATTGTTCATGCTGATGGTGGTGATCCAGATGCCTGGGACCAGGCACAGCGCAGACTGGATGAGCTGGAAGCTGGACTACGCAAACCTTTACCCGATCTCGAAAAAATATCGCTAACGCAGAGTGGCGTGAGTGAGTCAGCGTTTACTTCCAGCTTTGGCCAGGCTCGTTATGAAGAAGTGGTTGAGACGATCAAGGAATATATCGTCGCCGGGGACGTGATGCAGGTGGTGCCATCCCAGCGCCTGTCTCTGCCATTCACTACACAGCCGATCAACCTGTACCGGGCTCTGCGTGTTCTCAATCCCTCGCCTTATATGTATTTTCTTGATCTTGACGGTTTTGAAATTGTTGGTTCTTCGCCTGAGATTCTGACTCGGCTGGAAGATGGCGAGGTGACGGTGCGTCCCATTGCCGGGACGCGACCAAGAGGAGCGAATCCAGAAGAAGATGCCGTGTTCGAAGAAGAGTTGCTTGCTGACCCCAAGGAAATAGCTGAGCATCTCATGTTGATTGATCTTGGCCGCAACGATGTCGGCAGAGTATCGGCGGTGGGCTCAGTGGAGTTGACCGAGAAAATGGTGGTCGAGCGATATTCCCACGTGATGCACATTACCTCCAACGTAACAGGGCAGATTAAGCCGGGCACGACTGCCATTGATGTACTGCGAGCAACTTTGCCTGCCGGTACCTTGAGTGGCGCACCAAAAATCCGTGCCATGGAAATTATCGATGAACTGGAACCAGTGAAACGCTGCATCTACGGTGGTGCAGTGGGTTATATCGGCTGGAACGACAATATGGATACCGCCATCGCTATCCGCACGGCGGTTATCAAGGATGGCCAGCTTTATGTGCAGGCTGGTGGTGGTATTGTCGCTGATTCAGTACCACGGACCGAGTGGGAAGAAACCATGAATAAAGCCAGGGCGATTTTCCGCGCTGCGGCTATGGTTGAAGGAGTAGAGCAATGATTTTGATGATTGATAACTACGACTCCTTTACCTACAACGTGGTGCAATATCTCGGTGAATTAAAAGCTGACGTCTGCGTAGTGCGCAACGATGAAGTCACGGTGGCAGATATCGAGGCGATGGCCCCCGAGAAAATAGTTATTTCACCGGGGCCATGCACCCCTAATGAAGCGGGTATTTCTGTGGCAACCGTTGAAAACTTTGCTGGTAAGATTCCGCTATTGGGCATATGCCTCGGCCATCAAAGTATTGGCCAGGCTTTTGGTGGGAAAATAGTGCGTGCTCGACAGGTGATGCACGGCAAGACCTCAGCAATTTACCATAACGGAGAGGGTGTATTTCGCGGCTTGAGCAATCCCTTTGAGGCGACCCGTTACCATTCGCTGATCGTCGAAAAAAATTCCCTGCCCGATAGCCTGGAAATTACCGCCTGGACAGTGACAGAAGATGGTGAGCCTGACGAAATTATGGGTATGCGTCACCGAGAATATGCTGTCGAAGGCGTGCAGTTTCATCCCGAATCGATCTTGACTGAGCACGGTCATGACCTGCTCAGGAACTTCCTCGAGACTTAAGCACCGGTATTATTTATGGATATCAAAGAAGCAGTTGCGCAAGTTATTGAAAACAAAGATTTGCTCCAGGCAGAAATGGTCGAGGTAATGCAGCAGATTATGACCGGCGGAGCAACGCCAGCGCAGATTGCCGGTTTTCTGGTCGCCTTGCGCATGAAAGGTGAAACCCTGGATGAAATTACTGGCGCAGTTCAGGTGATGCGCGAGCTGGCCACAGGAGTCGATGTCAGTGGTGAGCACCTGGTTGATATCGTTGGCACGGGGGGTGATGGTGCCAGTCTGTTTAATGTCTCCACGGCGAGCGCGTTTGTTGTTGCTGCGTCTGGGGGTAAAGTTGTGAAGCATGGTAATCGCTCGGTAAGCAGTAAGAGCGGCAGTGCTGATTTACTGGAGGCGGCAGGGGTGAAGCTTAGTTTGACGCCTGCGCAGGTGGCGCGCTGTGTAAACGATGTAGGCATTGGGTTTATGTTTGCCCCAGCCCATCACAGTGCCATGAAATACGCTGCCGCGCCGCGTAAAGAGCTGGGCGTGCGTACTCTGTTTAATATTCTTGGACCGATGACGAACCCGGCTGGTGTGAAGAGGCAGTTGATTGGCGTCTTTGCTGCCGAGCTCTGTCGGCCCATAGCCGAGGTGTTGTCGCGCCTTGGTAGCGAGCGCATTCTGGTGGTGCACAGTAATGATGGTCTCGATGAAATCAGCCTTGCTGCGGACACAACAGTGGCCGAACTGAATGACGGTGAGGTGATTGATTATCAGCTAAAACCGGAAGATTTTGGTATTACCAGGCAATCTCTGCAGGGTCTCGATGTTACCGACGCCGAGGACTCGCTGAAGCTTATTCGCGATGCGCTTGGCAAACGTAAAACTGAAACCGGAAACAAAGCTGCAGAGATGATCGCACTAAATGCCGGTGCGGCAATATATGCTGCCGGCATATCCCTGACGGTGGCAGAGGGAGTTGCTATTGCACAGGATACTGTCGCCAGTGGCCTGGCTCTGGAAAGAATGGATGAGCTGGCTTCCTATACTGATTTGCTGGGCACTGTCTAAGACAGGGCTCATGACTGAAGGGATAGAGTTATGTCTGTAGACAATGCCAGTTTGACCGCGACGCCAACTATCTTAAAGAAGATTCTGGCGCGCAAATATGAGGAAGTGATCGAGCGCAGCGCACTAGTACCTGTTGAACAGCTGCGCGAACTAATGGTTGAACAGGATGCCAGCCGCGGGTTTATCGCCGCGTTACAAAAAAAAATAGCGCTGGGTGCAGCAGCAGTAATTGCAGAAATAAAAAAGGCTTCACCCAGCAAAGGCGTAATTCGTGAAGATTTTGACGCTGTTGCCATTGCCCGCAGCTATGAAAAAGGTGGCGCGGCCTGTCTCTCGGTACTGACAGATGTGGATTTCTTCCAGGGTGATGATAATTACCTGCGCCAGGCCAGAAGCGCCACGCGACTACCGCTGTTGCGCAAGGATTTTGTGGTTGATCGTTATCAGATCTATGAGGCGCGAGCTATTGGTGCGGATTGTGTTCTATTAATCGTTGCTGCGCTTAATACTGATAGCTTGCACAGCCTGCACGATGTGGCGCGCGATATTGGTCTTGATGTCCTGGTGGAGGTTCATGACCAGCATGAACTGGACGTTGCCTTACAGCTTTCGACCCCGTTAATAGGCATCAATAACCGAAATTTGCATACCTTTAATACTAGCCTCGATACAACGTACAATTTGCTCGATAATATTCCCAGTGATCGCTTGATCGTCACCGAAAGCGGCATTCATTCTATCGACGACGTCATGGCCATGCGTGGCCATCATGTGAATGCATTTCTTGTCGGCGAGGCTTTTATGCGTGCCGACGACCCGGGTCGTCGGTTAATGCAGATGTTTAACTAAGGAAGTTCAGCGCTTTACTAACGCGTACCATGGACGACCATGGTTTTCCCCGTTGCCACCACCAGTCCCTGGGTTTCCAGACTTTTTAGAACCCGGCCGACCATCTCTCTTGAACAACCAACGATCCGGCCTATCTCCTGCCGGGTAATTTTTATCTGCATACCGTCGGGGTGGGTCATGGCATCAGGCTCTTTGCACAGATCAAGCAGTGTGCGCGCAACCCGTCCGGTGACATCAAGAAAGGCCAGGTCGCCAACCTTGCGAGTGGTATCTCTTAGCCGTTGCGCCATCTGCTTACTGACGGCATAAAGGAAATCGGGGTGGCTCTCGGATAATTCGTGAAAGGCGTCATAACTGATTTCGCCAACATCGCATTCGGTTCTGGCACGAATCCATGCACTGCGATCCTCCTGACCAAACAGACCCATTTCCCCAAAAAAGTCACCGGGATTAAGGTAGGCAACGACCATTTCCCGGCCATCATCGTCTTCGATTAATACGGAGACTGAACCCGAGATAATGTAGTACAACATATCAGAGCTATCGCCAGCATAAATAAGCGTGCTTTTAGCAGGGTAACGGCGCCGGTGACAGTGGTTTAAAAACTCTTCGAAGTTGGGGATATGAGGTGTTATTGGTTTAGGGGCCAACTTTTTTCTCCAGCCATTAGGTTTTTGTGCGACTCAGTCTCATCATCGCACCAAATAATAACCTCTGTAAACAATGTCTGCGATGTATTTATAGTTCCGTATTTAGTTCCGTATCCATAGTTCCGTATCTAAGTCCCGTTAATTTATAGCTACGCTTGAGCGCATACTAACAGTGGCTGTTATAGTAAATGCCTAACGGCAAGTGAAGGGGTATGTAGTTGATGAAAGCAAATGTTAAGTGGATTGATAACGCGATGTTTCTGGGTGAGTCAGGTAGTGGCCACTGCGTGGCCATGGATGGGCCAGAAGATCTTGGCGGTCGCAATGCGGGGGTGCGGCCCATGGAGATGATTTTGTTGGGTATGGGTGGGTGTGCCAGCTTCGATGTGGTAAGTATTTTAAAGAAAAGTCGTCAGCAAGTAACAGATTGCCACGCGCGCCTGGAGGCGGAACGGGCTGACGCAGTGCCCTCTGTATTCACTGCAATCAATATTCATTTCATAATATCCGGCCATAATTTAAAAGAAAAACAGGTTCGGCGTGCAATAGAGCTTTCTGCAGAAAAATACTGTTCGGCGTCCATTATGCTTGGCAAAGGCGGCGTCGAAATTAGCCACAGTTACGAGCTGCTGGAGCTGGGACAAAGTTAGCTGGCTAAAGCATTAAAAGGTATAAATAGATGAAAGATCAGACTGATCCAGCAAAACAAAAATAGCGGGCAAAAAAAAGGGGAGCTGACGCTCCCCGAAAGTATAATACAGGGGGGCTAGGAGGTGTATATGCTAACGAAGGCTCCTAGGGCCTGTGGGTCGCTAGCCACGAACGACACTATAGTGATTGTTTGTTTATGAATAAAATGTATTATTATAATGCAAAGTATAATCTAGACGCATAGCAATCACCCTGGGCATTGTCCTGTGTACACAGGTATTAGTCTTTCTTTTGACTATCGGGGAGACCAGGATCCAGCACGGGGGGTGTGGATGCTTGCAGTCGCATAATTGCAAGGTATAATATCCGAAAATATAATAACCTGTGCTTATTCAATGACTATTGACACTCTTTCACGCGTTGATCTGAACCTGCTTGTGGC
>QNFP01000067.1 GCA_003645535.1 Gammaproteobacteria bacterium
CCTGCCCGAGGGCAGCGGCTCGGTTGAAGACGGCGAAACTTTGTATGAGGACAAATGTGCAGAATGCCACGGCACCTTTGGCGAAGGCGAAGGTCGCTATCCAGTATTAGCCGGTGGCCAGGGCAGCTTGAAAGATGCGCGGCCTACCAAAACGGTAGGTAGTTACTGGCCCTACACAAGCACGCTGTATGACTATATTCACCGCGCTATGCCCTTTACCCAGCCGGAATCGCTGAGTGCCGATGAAACCTACGCTATCACTGCCTATGTACTCTATCTGAACGACCTTGTAGAAGACGATTTTGTGCTCAGTCTGGATAACCTTGCCAGTGTCCACCTGCCCAATGAGGGTAATTTCGTGGCCGACCCCAGGCCAGATGTCGCCAATGAACGGTGCATGGAAAACTGCCGCGATCCCGGTGAAATCAAGATTCTTTCCGAAGTAAGTCCCCGCGCCGCTGAACAGGCGTCTACTCAGGCAGGATCGGCATCACCCGGATCCGATGCTGGCACTGCGGATCAAAAACATCCCGGTGAGCAGACTTATCAGCAATATTGCAGCATTTGTCACGCCGTAGGCGTCGGCGGCGCACCGAAGGTAGGTGATACCACCGCCTGGGTACCAAGAATTGAGAAAGGCATGGATACGCTAATCGCTAATGCCATCAATGGGGTGACGGCCGATACCGGTGTTATGCCTCCCAAAGGGGGCTTTAGCCAGCTCACCGACAATGAAGTAGGTGATGCAGTCAAATATATAGTGGAGGCTTCACAATGAAGATAGTACTAATGTTGTTGGCAGTCGCTGCGACAACGATCCACCCGGCACTGGCAGAGGATCAAACACCGACGGATCTGCAACCCGGCAAAACTATCGCCTTTGATCGCAACGCCGGTAATTGCCTCGCATGCCACGCCATAGACGATGGCGAATTACCCGGCAACAGTGGGCCACCGCTGATACAGATGCAACAACGCTTTCCTGAAAGGGACGTGCTGCGTAAGCAGGTCTGGGATGCGACAGTGCGTAATCCGAATACCGTTATGCCGCCCTATGGAAAGCACATGATTCTCACCGAAGAACAAATCGACCAGGTGGTGGACTATCTGCTTACTTTGTAAAAATCCACTGTGCTGGACTCTCCCGGTACAGCCGACACAACTGGTTAAAACTCGTAGTAATCTACAAAAACTTGTTATCGCAAAATAAACTCGTGAGGTAAATGATGGAATTAAATAGAAGACAATGGCTCCGCGGCATATTTGCGCTCTGCGGTGCAGCAATGTTGCCGAGCCGACTTTTCGCAGCCACTCCCGCTGCTTTCAAAGCCACCGATGCAAAGGCCGTCTTTCAGGACCTGTTTGGTGATCTCCCTATTGAAGAAAGCGATGCTGTTAACTTAAGGACTCCCGACATTGCTGAAAACGGTGCCGTGGTGCCAGTGAGTGTGTCGACTGATATTGCCGGCGTGGAAAGCATCAGCCTGATAGTTGATGAAAACCCCAATCCGCTTTCTGCCAGCTTTAACCTGACACCGGACGCCGTCCCTGATATTTCCTTCCGGGTAAAGATGGGCAAAAGTTCAACCGTGCGCGCCATGGTCAAGACCTCAGATAAAGTCTACATGGCAACGCGAGAAGTAAAAGTCACTATCGGCGGCTGCGGCGGCTAATCAAAGGAGAACATTATGGCAGCCAAGGTAAAAATACGTGGCAAACTGTCCGGCGGTATAGCGAAAATAAAATTGCTTATACCCCATCCAATGGCAACAGGTACACAACGGGATGCAGATGGCAACCTGATACCAGCCAAATACATCGAGACCGTGACCCTCTACAAAAATGACAAAGAAGTGCTGACCGCCAACTGGGGAGCTTCCGTGTCCAAGGATCCTTATCTGGCATTTCAGATCAACAATTGTGTTGCTGGCGATGTCATCAAGGTCACCTGGGTGGACAATTTGGGAGACACCGGTGGCGGTGACATTGCCCTTAAATAAGAGGACTCAAATAAAAATCCTTAAATAAGGGACTTAAATAACAGCTCTTAAATAAAAGCCCTTGAATAAGCGCACTGACATAGAAACCGGCGGAATAAGAATGTTTAACGGCAAGGAATTTACCATGATTCGCAGACCGGCCATCGCAGCGATGCTACTAACCCTGTCGAGCTATAGCCTACTTGGCTACATGGCTGCATTTAGCCACAAAGCAGTTGCAGATCCCGAGTCTGATCGCCAGGCAATGAGGGCTTTTTACCAAAAGCGCTTTCCGGACATAGCCCCTGAAGCTCACAAAGATGGCGTTTACGCTTTTGACGAAAATGCTCGGGAGCAGTGGCTGGAGCTGGAAGATTTTCCGCCCTATGAAATTGCAATTGATGAAGGACAGGAATTATTCGAAAGCCCGCTTGCCGACGGCAGCAATTACAGCGACTGTTTCGGAGATGGTGCAGTAAAAAACCAGTTCCCATATTTCGATGAACAAAAGGGAGAAGTCATAACCCTTGAGCTAGCCATCAACACCTGTCGCAGCCAGCACGGAGATCAACCTTTACCCTACGATGGCGCGGAAATTACCCGCTTAACGGCCTACATCGCCTTCCAGTCCAGGGGTCAGACCATAGCCGTTGCCGAGCCCGCCAACGAAGGTGCGCTGGCTGCCTATAATGACGGCAAACGCTTCTATGCTAGTCGTAGAGGCCAGCTCAATTTTGCCTGCACCAGTTGCCACGTGCAGTTGGCCGGCAACCGATTGCGAGCGGAACATTTAAGCGCCTCGCTTGGTCAGGTAAGCCATTGGCCGGCATACCGACTCAAGTGGCAGGATGTCGGCAGTCTGCACCGGCGATTTGCCCGCTGCATTAAACAGGTAGGCGCAGAGCCATTCCCGGCACAGAGCAAAGAGTACCGAAATCTTGAATACTTCCTTACCTATATAAGCAATGGCCTGCCATTAAACGGCCCGTCAATAAGGAAATAATATCAGGCCCTAATATGAAAACACCCAACATATTTCCCGCTATTTCTCACGTTACTTCTCGCATTTTTTCTTACGTTTTTTCTTACCTTATGGCTCCACTGCTGGCAGCTCTGTTGCTGATAGCGTGTACAGATCCCAGTACTGAACAAAGTACCGAACAAAGTAATGGACAGAACCATAAGCAGAGCAGCGACAAAGACCCTGCCTTGCTTGCCAGAGTAGCTCTCGACCAGGCCCAGGCGCAGTACGAGGCGTCACGGCAGGCAGGTTACGCGTGGGCCAGGACCCCAGTACTCCTAAAGTCCGCCACTGAAGACTTTGCAGCAGGCGATTTTTCTGGGGCAGCCAGCACTGCTGATCAGGCAACTCGTCTGGCCGACGCATCACTTGCCCAGGCCCAGGCAGAGCAAACTGCGTGGCTTGATCGTTTTCCCAAAACGGATTCAAGCCAATCGCCTTTAACCCAGTTACCTTTAACCACGACCCCAGCAAATAAAGTCCCATGAACCGCCGCGAATTCCTCGACATACTATGGAAGGCGAGCCTTACCGCTGGACTCACTGGCTGCGACCGTCTGCAAAATATTTCGGAAGCAGACTACTACGCACTGCCCGTCCAGGGCGATGCACGCATTCTGCACATCACTGATACTCACGCGCAACTGCTGCCCATCCACTTCCGTGAACCCAATGTCAATATCGGTATTGGCGGCGCCAGGGGTCGGTTTCCGCACCTGGTGGGGAAAAACCTGCTGGCCGAACTGTCCGCAGCAAGCCCTCGTGACATCCATGCCTACACTTACCTGGATTTCACCGAATCCGCAGAACTTTTCGGCAAGGTCGGCGGCTTCGCTCATCTGAAGACATTACTTGACCGGCTTAGTGCCGAAGCCGGCGGCGCTCTGTTGCTTGATGGCGGTGACACCTGGCAGGGTTCCGGCACTGCCCTGTGGACCCGCGGCCGGGACATGGTCGAGGCCTGCAACCGTCTCGGCGTGGACGTCATGACTGGCCATTGGGAATTTACCTACAAAGATTCGGAAACCCTGGAAAACGCCAAAAAATTTAACGGAGACTTCGTCGCCCAAAATGTAAAAGCTACTGAAGATGCCTTATTTGATGGCACTGAGGTATACGATGAAGACAGCGGGCACGTGTTCCCGCCTTACGTCATCAAAACGCTCAACAACCGCCGCATTGCGGTTATTGGCCAGGCTTTCCCTTATACGCCTATCGCCAACCCCCGGCGCTTCATTCCCGACTGGACGTTCGGCATCCAGGAGCAGGATCTCGCCGAGCTGGTGGCACACATACGCTCTGAAGATCAGGTCGATGCCGTGGTGCTGCTCTCCCACAATGGTATGGACGTGGATTTAAAACTGGCCAGCCAGGTGGTTGGCATTGATTTTATTCTTGGTGGTCACACCCACGACGGCGTGCCATTACCGGTACTAGTCGATAATTCCGGCGGTAAAACCGTGGTTACTAATGCCGGTTCCAACGGCAAATACGTGGGTGTACTGGATATTGAGTTTGGCGCTTCCGGCATTAGTGGTTATCAGTACCGTCTGTTTCCTGTATTCGCCAACTTGCTCAAACCCGACGCGGATATGCAGGCGTATATCGACAGCGTCCGCGCACCCTATCTGGACAAATTAACTGAGCCGCTCGCCATCACTGAATCCCTGCTCTATCGCCGCGGCAATTTTTCGGGCACTTTTGACCAGGTGATTTGCGATGCCATGCGCAACGTGCTGGATACTGAGATCAGTCTATCACCGGGCTTTCGCTGGGGTACTAGCGTACTTCCGGGTGAAACCATTACGATGGAGCGAGTGCTCGACCAGACGTGCATGACTTATCCCGAAACCTACGTGCGGGAGATGAGTGGCGAAGAGCTTAAGTTCATACTGGAAAGTGTGTGCGACAATCTTTTTAATCCCGACCCCTATTACCAACAGGGTGGCGACATGGTGAGAGTCGGCGGACTCCGTTTCAGCTGTGCGCCTAACGCCGCGATGGGTAAGCGGATTGACAACCTCCAACTTAATGACGGTACGCCACTGGATGCCAGCAAGCGCTATAAAGTTGCCGGTTGGGCGACAGTGGCAGCCCAGGCTCCCGGTGCACCTATATGGGACGTTGTCGCGGACTATCTGCGCGCCGAAAAAACTGTCAATATCACCCGTGGTAACAATCCTGTCCTCAAAGGTGTCGAAGGCAATCCAGGCATCGAAGATTATTCTTAATCCAGCGTATTAAATACGATATTTTTCAGGTGCTTTTTGCCTGTTGATAATTGATCTTCAGAATACTTAATTAATTGCTTAACAAAAGAAGGATCAGCCCATGACCAGAGCAATGACTACCTGGGGCTATTGTGCCCTCATTTTTTATACCATACTGTTTACTGTCAGCCAGGCGCAAGCAGACGAGGTAGTAGCACTCAGCGAGCACAAACCTTTTGCTGAGGCGCACATCATTCTGCAAGTCAGTGATGGCGCAAAAGAGCACTACAGTGCAGCCCTGGATATCGCCAACAACCTGATGAAGCACTACGGCGGCCAGGACAAGGTGGATATTGAGGTTGTTACTTTTGGTGCCGGCGTTGGCATGCTCTATGTGAAAGATAATAAAAACGCCGATCGTATCGCCAGCCTGATAGAGCATGGCGTCCGATTCTACGTCTGTGGCAACACACTCGACACAATTGAGCGCAAGCAAGGCAAACGGCCTGAAATCCTGCCTGGCGTAACGCCCGTACAGACAGGCGTCGCGTTTATGATCGCTGAGGTGAAGCGAGGTTATCTCCTCGTCCACCTCTGATTATTTACTTAGCAGTCTCATTATCAGAGAAAGCGCTATTGGCTTGCCTCTAAGATAAGGGCTCTATTAGCAAAAACTCTATTAGAGAAGAACGCTATTCGTAGCGATCTTTGAGGACGAAAAATATCAAACCAAGCAGGCCGGCACTCATAGCCATAGCAAGATAGATGCCGCTTACTCCGAGCACACTCTCCAGGGTAATACTGCCAAAATTAGCATTCTGAATCAGACCCTTTTCAATATAGGGATAAGCCATTGAGAATAACAGGGCACCAACCAGACCGCCTAACAGTGTAAACATCGCGTCTTTCTTGCCCTCAGAAGCACCTACCACGCAGGTACCTGGACAAAATCCAGAAATTGCCCAGCCAATGCCGAAAACAATACCACCGATTGCGACACCCCATACATAAGCCGGTTTAATCGACATATTTGCCAGACCGCCAAGATCAAGCAGGTAAACACCCAGGGTACCGACGCCAATAGCAGTACCCATCAGTTTGATAATCCACATATCTTTAAGCCGCAAGGTGCCCAAAATGCGTCGATAACTGGTCGCACCACCGAGATAAAGAATTGCGCCAAAGGCACAGCCGATGAAAAACCCAATAATTAATGTGCTCATATCAAGCCTCCGGGCCTGAACGATAAAGAAATTTGGCCATTAAAATAGCCGCCCCGAAGGCGGTGACCGCGAAGATAAACGAGCTGATCGCCAACTGTGGGACACCTGCAATCATGTGCCCGCTGGTGCAGCCCCCAGCCAGTCTGGCTCCAAATAGTAACAACACCCCACCGCCAAAGGCTGCGACGTATCGCCTGGTCATGGAGTCACCGAACCGTTCTTGCCACATCGGTGGCATGGATCCCTTGTCCTGCTCGGGCTGACGCTTGCGAAGAAGTGCCGAGGTGATGCCACCACCTACAAACATGCCCAATACCAGGACCCAGCCATAACCAATGCCCCAGTCCTGTTTTTCTCCGTATTTGGAGAGATACGTGTTGGATTCTGCATATTTTGGCGCCACCTTATGAGCAACGACTGCATCAGAAACCACAAATTGTGTAGATACACCTAAAGGCTTGACCAGGGCAGTTGCAAGGATTAGTAATAGACCCAGGGAAATTCCGGCGGCTTTCCATGAAATAATGTAATCGCGTTCCATAAACCCTCCTTAAACTAATGATTGATGTATTAGTAAATTAGTTTATTATCATATAAACATCAATGCTTAGCTTATACTTTATGGATCTATAAGTTTGCAGCCTTTAAGCTACTCGTGGCAAAAAAGCCCGTGTAGATATAGAAACAGCCCGTGTGGGCATAGTCTGTGGCAAACCACATAATCTACGATGAATTAATATTGCTCTGAATGACAGACACTCCCATCATCACCACGAAGAGTCAGCTCAAATGAGATCAGGTCACTCCTAATGAAAGGCTTTATTTTGCTAGCTTTGCTATCTGGCGTACTCTCTGGGCTACTGCCTTCGCTGAGTAATCCCGTATTTGCTTCCGAGGGTGAGAGTAAGGGTGAAGCAAAGCAAATACCGATTATGCTTTACTTTTCGCGCACTGATTGCCACTACTGCCGTAACTTCGAAGAAGATATCCTTAAACCATTGATCAACTCTGGAACGTACAGCGCTAAAATTATCATTCGGGAGGTGGAGCTGGATAGCTCCCAGCCCGCCAGAACATTTGGTCATAAATTAAAAACGCCAGAAGAGCTTGCGCAAATGCTTGATGTCCAGGTCACCCCCACCCTCCTCTTTGTCGATAACAATGGAGCAGAGCTGGTTTCCCGCATAGTTGGTTATCAGAAAACAGGCTACTACTCTTATCATCTGGAAGAGGCCATTAACCAGGCAGGAGAGGCACTGCGCAATCATTGAATCCGCGCTTTAATTACTACTACGCAGACGCGCTAGACACACACGGGCGACTAAGAGTCACGCACCAGCTAATAACACCCACTGTTTTTACTCACACAGTTTTTACCGGCAAATAAAGATCCAGCTCAAAGCTTTCGTCGGCACTCAAAAACTGATTGCGCTGATAACACGCAAATACGGGAGTGAGCGCCATTTTATAACCACTATGAGGCAGCCATTCATAGAGTAGGCGGTGCAGTATCGGTAGCAACTCTCCGTAGCGACCTTCGACATGAACCTGCGCATGAAGACCTCCAGGAATAGTCATAATGCCGATGTCTCGTTGTCGCCAGACCGTATCAGGCACGGTAATACAGGCAACGTAACGGCATTCAGGCAGCGGAACAATATTAGGGTTGGAATGATACAGGCCTGTCATTTCTACACCTGCCCAGGCAATGCCTTCCTCTTCAGCCCATTCCTGCAAACGCTGCCAGGCACGGCTAATCGACCGGTCGTAACCCTTATGGCGAATATAAGCTACCCGCATCGGCGCTCGCCTCACCATTGATACCGGTGGCAATTCTTTTGATGCGGCATTGTCCAGCTGATCACTGAGTTCGTCATCCTGATGCTGTTGCGCAATCTGATCCTCGAAGTGACGATAACCCCCGTCACGCCAGGCTGTTGGCGTTTCACCGAACCACTCCTTAAAGCGATGAGTAAAATTCGAAGGTGATACGAAACCACAACGCTGGGCTATTTCAGTAGCCGACATGTCTCCATGGAAAATAAGCATATTGGCGGCGCGCTCAAGACGGGTTCTACGAATATAAGTGTTTAGATTTTCTCCGGTTACCGCTTTAAAAATACGATGAAAATGGTGTGTTGAATAAGCAGCTGATTTTGCCAGAGACTCCGCCGTCCATGGGTGAGATAAATCCCGATGGATCGCATATAGCGCTTCGTTGATACGCAATTTTTGTTGTTGTTTAGTCGCGTTATTCATATCGGTAAGTCTAGCAAAACAGTCGGGGGTTAATCTGCTCCTCTAACAACATCGCACATATGAGCAACACATGGCGCACAGATCAGCGGGAGAATTAAAAACCGAAACAATATGATTATCGTCTATTACAGGGGATGACCATGAACGATCTAAATCCGGCACATAAAACCAGGCCTTCCTATATTCGTAATATTCTGCAGGCGGCTACAAATTCCGAAATGATCTCATTGGCGGGCGGCTTACCCGCCGAAAGTTGTTTTCCTATAGAAAAATTTCATGAGGCTGTATCACGGGTACTGGCTGACCCGAGCGCACTGCAATATTCAGGCACGGAAGGCGAACCTGAACTCCGGCAATGGCTGGCAAATTATCTAAATACTGAATCAGCGCGGATATTGATTACTAATGGCGCTCAGCAGGCTATGGACCTGCTCGCTCGCTCGCTGCTCCAACCGGGTGATGCTGTTGTTATCGAAACCCCGGCCTATCTGGGCGCGCTCCAGGTGCTTGACCTGGCACAGGCGAATATTATTGCCATCGACCAAACTGCCACGGGGCCGGATCTAAACCAGCTCGAAACCGCGTTTAAACAACAACCAAAATTATTTTATGCCGTGCCAGACTTTCATAATCCGACCGGATGTTGCTGGTCTGCTTTGGTTCGCTGCGAAGTTGTAGCACTGGCTGAAAAGTATCAAGTCACAATTATCGAAGACGCACCGTACCGAGAACTACGATATAGCGGAACGACCCTGACCAGCCTCTATGATTTGTCGCCAGAGCAAGTTTGCCGTATTGGCTCATTCTCAAAAGTGGCGGCACCGGGCCTACGCCTTGGTTATTTATGTGCCAGCAAGTCAGTCGTTGCAAACGTATCCCTGATCAAACAGGCAACGGATCTACATAGCTCGACCCTGTGCCAGCGACTGCTATTAAGCTGTCTGCAGGAACCATTTTACCGCGACCATTTAATCCATCTGAAAGAAGATTATCGCCGCCGCAGGAATACTCTGGTAAATGCATTGCGGGATACCCTCGGTACAAAGGTGGATTTTTTAATTCCACAAGGAGGCATGTTCCTGTGGGTAACCGCTAACCACTACGATACTGATGAGCTTGCTGAACGAGCTCTCAGCAAGAAAATCGCAATCGTCCCGGGCAGTGTGTTTTATCCACACAATAGCTCAGCTACGATGAATAAAATGAGACTAAATTTCACTCATGCTACGCCACAATTGTTAATAAAGGGGGTTGAGCGCCTCGCCACGGTAATAAACGCTTTATAGTTGATTACCTGCTAATAGAGATAGTGGCCAGTAGATGGCCTGCCAGCAATGTTTGTACAATGCTGGTCATACTATTTTCATCGAGAATTGCCATGGTCACCCCGACGCGTGTTGAACAGATTAAAAGTAAACTAAATCATCCAGTGATTGATGCCGATAGCCATGTTATTGAGTTTACACCGGTATTTCTCGATTACCTGAAAGACGTAGGTGGCACAGAGATCGCTGAGCGTTTTGCCAAACGGCAGGTCAACTGGTACAAATTAAGCGCGCAGGAGCGGAGCGATAAACAACGCACCCGTACACCCTGGTGGGCGCTACCCAGCGCCAATACCCTGGATCGCGCCACCGCCATGCTGCCACGCCTGCTCAATTCCAGACTGGATGAGATGGGTATCGATTTCGCCCTGGCCTACCCCACGCTTGGACTTATTTTTCCCGGAGATCCAGCTGAGGACGTGCGCCGCGCCTGCTGTCGCGCACTTAACACCTACCACGCCGAACTGTTCAGCAGCTATGCCAGTCGCATGACGCCGGTAGCGGTAATACCCCTCACCACACCCGAAGAAGGTATCGAAGAACTGGAATACGCCGTGAATATCCTCGGGCTGAAAGCAATCATGACACCCAGTTTGATCCAGCGTCCCATTGCCGAGGTGGCTAAAATCGCACCCAAAGCAAGTCAATACGCCACCTGGATCGACACGCTGGCTTTCGAATCTGCTTACAACTACGACCCCTTCTGGGCAAAGTGCCGCGAGCTTAAAGTCGCCGTCACTGTTCATTCCGGCGGCAGTGGCTGGGGTACCCGAAATTCTGTTAATAACTATATGTACAATCACATAGGCAATTTTTCAGCGGCCGGCGAAGGTTTCAGCCGCTCACTAATCATGGGCGGCGTGACGCGGCGTTTCCCTGATCTTAAATTCGCCTTCCTCGAAGGCGGCGTGGGCTGGGCGACATCACTATATTCCGGGCTTATCAGCCATTGGGAAAAACGCAATATCAGGGCACTGGAAAACTACAATCCCGCAACACTCGACCACGGACAACTAGCTGATTTGTTTGCGGAGTATGGCCAGGACATCACCACAGAAAAGGTAACACCAACGGATTTCACCCAGGACTTCCTTACCAAAAACTGCGAAGATCCAGCCATGCTCGACGAGTTTGCTGCCTGCGGTTTTGAATGCGTAGAAGATATTCGCGACCAGTTTCAGCCCAACTTTTATTTCGGCTGTGAAGCTGATGACCCACAGACTGCGCTGGCCTTTGACCGCAGGCTCAACCCACTGCAAGTCACTCTCAAAGCCATATTTGGTTCAGACATCGGCCACTGGGACGTGCCCGATATGTCGACCGTATTGGCAGAAGCCTACCAACTAGTAGAGGGTGGACTGCTGTCTGCAGAAGATTTTCGTGCGTTTACCTTTACCAACGCGGTAACGCTGCACGGTGGCATGAATGCTGATTTTTATAAAGGCACTGTAGTCGAGGATGCCGCATCAGCGGTGCTTGGTGGTCAATAGTTAATCGGTGTAAACGCAATCGCTATCGTTATAATTGCTCTTTCAACTTTAGCGCCTGAATGAGCTGATTATTCGTGCATGCGTGATCAGGCTCTATAACCGACACTTTTTGCCATATTGCTATAGTGGTATCCAGCTCCTGACGGCGAAAAGCAAGAGAAGCCTGTCGATACTAAATATCAGTTAAGTCACTTTTTGTCTTGGCTAGCAAAGATTGTGCTCTCACGTTGTTATTATCTAAGCGAACACTGGTATCCAGCAGATTTAGTGCTGACTCCCTGTTATCGACACTGTTATCAATTGACAGCATCAGTTCAGCAGCATTTAGATAACGCAATGACGCTACCGGTGGGTCAGAAATAGTATATTTTTCCGCACTGGCTATATACGCGATGGCCAACCTCTCGGTGGCGCCCTTGCTCAAGTCATCGGCATTATCGAGCTTTTCATACTCAATAACCGCTTCTTCATATTGCCGGTCTCTGAGCAGCGCAATTAACAGCTCCACACCATTAAGCGAGTATCGCTGGCCAGCGCTTGCAGTACCGGTCGGCGCCTGCTCAACAGGTGCTGAGGTTGCTGCTTCGCTATCTTCCAGGTCAATTTCCGCCACAGTTGACCCACGGCCTTCTATCTGGGGGAGTGCGATATGCGCTTTCGCCTGTTTAGTCATAGGAACGCGCACCACCTGCCCTACAACAGTTTTATCTGGCTGCTCGATCTCGTTGTAACGAGCCAGAGCGTAGAACTGTAACGCGTCGCCCAAATACAGTTGGGCAATAGTGGACAGTGACTGACCATTTTCCAGGGCGATTTCAACGAACTCTTGCGGATACAACTCATTTAGCGGGGTATTTATCTGGCGCAGTAGGTCTCGTGCGATTTTGCTGTCGGGAACATTGCTCAGATAGGCCTGCAACTCTGCTTCAGCCTGGCTTTCACTCCCCAGCCCTAGTAGCTGAATTGCTTTATGTAGTCGCTGTTGATCTGTCAGACCAGGCTCGGCCAGGAAAGCCGACTCGTCAACACCCACGGATGGCTGCTCCTGTCTAGCCGGCTGTTCTACAGGCACGCTCTGACAAGCTACCAGCACAGGCAGTGCGACAAAAATTAAGGTCTTTTTTCCTGCCCGCATGATTTTCTTTCCGCCGGCATCAATGATGATTCTCTAACTCTTACTGAACCGTTGTCTGAAAAATTCAGCTATTAGTTATTCAATGCCATATAAGCACTATATTCAACATATTTTGTTATTAATTTTCAATAAAAATGGCAGTCGATTGACTGCCATTTTTATATATGGTGGAGCTAAGCGGGATCGAACCGCTGACCTCAACACTGCCAGTGTTGCGCTCTCCCAGCTGAGCTATAGCCCCGTAATGAGGGAGCGAATTCTATTGATCAGGCCGTAAACTGTCAAGGCAAGGTGCACGCCGGATAAGGCCTGGTCGAAAACAAATGGCCCAACATAATTGCTCAAATATCAAGAAGCGCGGCAGGGTTGTCAGCATCCGGCAATCACATCCGGCAATCGGGCTCATGAGTAATATGCAAAAAGATAGCTGCTTACTAACACGTCATCTTTTCAAAAGCAGCGACTGGAATAAACTTCCCCCTCGTCGGACTCGCCCGTAACATAGAAAATGCAGATGAATTATGCCTGTAGAGCTTGCTGTCACTACAGTTTTCTCTACAATCATAAGGCATGAGCGCATCAAATCCAGAAGTTTCCGAAAGGCAGATATTTTCAGTCAG
>QNFP01000068.1 GCA_003645535.1 Gammaproteobacteria bacterium
GAATCTCATTAGTCGAGTCTCCTGTAGCCACTCTGTCCGTCTCATAAGCGCCCCTCCTCGGGGTACTATGAGAACCGGACAGGTCATGTGCTACAAGACCGGACAGTTTATGTGTTACTAACACAATAGATAACGCGCGCTTGCGAACAGATGTAATTCAGATACCATAAGTCAAAGACCAACCAACACCGAAAACATTCAGAGGTGAACTTCATGAAAATCAGCGCCAGGCAATTGGTCGATAACGCCATGCAGGAAGTTGAGACCATTTCTGTCGAACAGGCAAAAGCTGCACTCGACGATGAAAATACCGCGATAATCGATATTCGCGATATTCGCGAGCTTTACCGCGAAGGCAAGATACCCGGTGCTACTCATGCACCACGTGGGATGCTGGAATTCTGGGTCGATCCAGATAGTGAGTACCACAGGGATATTTTCTCGTCGGGTAAAAAATTTATTCTCTACTGCGCTAAGAGCCATCGTTCTGCGCTGGCGACTTTAGCCCTGCAAAATATGGGTCTTGAACCGATCTGTCATATTGATGGCGGTTTTGAAGCATGGACTAAAGCCGATATGCCCACAGAAACTGTGCCAAAAAAGTAAGCGACATAAGTGGCACCATAGTAAAATAGCCCGAAAAGACAAATACCTGCGAATTACGCGTACAAATGTTGATCCAGGCCAGGAGTAAACAGGCATTGGGGTTGATTTCAATATAGAACCCCGCATATCTTTATATATGCGCTAAGGTATTTAGTTGATAACGAATTTGCAGGAAAAAATGTTTATCCCGATTCGCCATTTTCCATGGGCTGTCAGCCTGCTAGTAGCAATCTGTGTGCTCAGTACTGGTTGCACCAATAACCAGATCCATGCCACCGTTCAATACGAAAACATCTTCCTCGACTCCAGCGATCTCGAAAACTATAGTCTGGGCTTTATCACGCCTTCGACAGTCACCGGACAGGAACAGGACATACAGAGTCTTGCATTTATCTTTGCGCGCGTCCTCAAGAGGGAACGCCCTGATATCCGCGTAGTGGGCCTTCCTGAAACTCTGAG
Organism: Gammaproteobacteria bacterium; assembly: GCA_003645535.1. Lineage (GTDB taxonomy): Bacteria > Pseudomonadota > Gammaproteobacteria > Pseudomonadales > Porticoccaceae > HB2-32-21. The sequence goes on from QNFP01000068.1 coordinate 1,066, forward strand.
TGCGATCAATCAGGCTGACCTGGCCGATGAATATAAGCAAATGTATATCGACTACAGGGATACGGGCATCTTCAAACAGAAGTTACTAAAGAAAGTGGGCCGCATCACCGGAGTGCGTTATCTTGCCCAACTGAAGCTGTCCAGTTTCAGTCAGCACTCCAAGGGGCGCTTCGGCCTATTAGGCCTGCGTCTTATACAGACCAAAGAGGCGAATATCCGCCTGTTTCTGCAAATCTGGGATAGCGAAACCGGTGCTATCGCCTGGGAAGGCACTGAAGAGCTGAATTACGCCCGCGACACATCCATTGAAAAGCCAGTCACCTTCCAGTTAGTGGTCGAAGAGATCGCCGAGGACCTCGTCAGTAAGCTGCCCTGAACCAGTTAGTCAATTTTCACTAATAAGAGACCGATGCACTGCAAAGTAGTTGGTGTATCTGCAACGCTAACCATTCGTTCAGTTGAGCACACTATTTCGCCGCCTCTTCATCGGCAACAGCATTCCGTTTTTTCATCCAATTACCCCGCTAGTTGTGAACGGGTTACACTTAAGGCCTAGATCTCGATGTATTAAAGGCACCACTACTGTGACCAGGATAAAAACTCAACCACAACCCGCCATTAACGTAGACAAGGACAAGGTGTTTGATGAATTTCAGGATCGCCTGAAAGGCACCCTCGATGAGGGTCGCCCAACGCCTATAGCCAAACGTCATGCTCGGGGTTACCGCAGCGCCAGAGAAAATCTGGACGACCTATGTGACACTGATTCTTTTTTAGAATATGGACAGTTCGCAGTAGCCGCACAACGCCGGCGTAGAGAATTTGACGATCTCAAGATTAATACTGCAGCCGACGGCATTATTACTGGTCTCGCAACCATAAATACCGATTTATTCGGCGAAGAAACCAGTCGGGCAGTGGTTATTATCAACGACTACACCGTGCTCGCCGGCACTCAGGGTGTTTTCCATCACAAAAAACTCGACCGTGCGCTGGAATTGGCCCATAAATTACAGCTACCGGTAGTGATGTACGCGGAAGGCGGTGGCGGCAGACCGGGAGATACCGATTACGAATTAAGTATGGATCTGACTTCTTTTTCTGCCTGGGCGGGGTTGAGTGGCCAGGTGCCGACGATAGCGGTGAATAACGGCTATTGCTATGCCGGCAATGCAGCTCTTTTTGGCTGTGCCGATATCACTATTGCCACAAAAAGCTCCTGGATTGGCATGGCAGGCCCAGCCATGATCGAGGGCGGTGGTATGGGCGTATACAAACCCACGGACATCGGCCCGATCGAAACTCAAACGAAAAATGGCGTGGTCGACATCGTCGCTGAAGATGAAGCTGATGCCACCCGTATTGCCCAACAGGTACTGTCATATTTCCAGGGTTCTGTCGAACACTGGACCTGCCCCGATCAAAACAAACTGTGGGAGTTGATGCCAGCTGACCGCCGTTATACCTACAAAGTAAGAAGGATTATCACCACGCTGGCAGATACAGATTCATTTATCGAGATACGCCCAAATTACGGCTGTGGCATTATCACCGGCTTTTTACGTATTGAAGGGAAGCCATTTGGTGTGATCTGTAACGATTGCCAGTTTCTGGGTGGCGCAATTGACGCCGAAGCCTCTCTGACTGCGGCGCGGTTTCTGAATTTGTGCAACAACTTCGCACTGCCTGTGCTTTCGTTGTGTGACACACCTGGTTTTATGGTGGGGCCGGATAGCGAAATTGAAGGTGGAGTACGCAAAATGTCAGACTTGATGGTCGCTGGCGCCCATCTCAAATCACCGATGATCGCCATTATTTTGCGCAAAGGCTACGGGCTCGGTGCCATCGCCATGACCGGCGGCAGTTTCGGTCGCCCAGTTTACAGTGCATCCTGGCCCAGCGGCGAGTTCGGTGCCATGGGGCTTGAAGGTGCGGTCCACCTGGGGTTTAAAAAGGAACTGGAAGCGACCAAAACAGCCGCAGAGAAAGACGTCCTGTTCAACAAATTACTCAATGCTATGTACGAACGGGGCAAAGCTACCACTGCTGCCACCTACCTGGAAATTGACGCGGTGATCGATCCAGCTGATACTCGCAAAGTGATTATGCAGGCGTTGGGCAGTTAACGCTGGCGGGCTAACACTGGCAATGAGTTGGCCGAAATTCATCAAATCGGCGGCAAATATTTGTGTCACGTCACGTAACAGCACAAATTCTAATAATAATTCGTTTGGTTTCATAGAATTAAGCGCTATACTTAAATTTCGGCTACGTTGATAGTATGTCGTATACACGTAGAACATTGGTAGAACACTAGTAGAATATTGAAAGACTGAACTGACGTAATCATCAAGGAGGGTTAGCAGGTGACTCTAGATAAAATCAAAAACGTCCGTATACTGCGCGCTTTAGCGCTAATGGCTGCTTTACTAGTATGCCAACCATCTCTGGCTTACGAAACTGCAGACAACAGTCCGACTGGTATAGCCATGGCTACAGATTTACTAGTTGCACGGCCAGTGCTACTCGTTACCACCGCGGTAGGTAGCGTGATATGGCTGGTTGCACTGCCTTTTTCGGCTCTTGGCGGTAATGTAAAAGAGTCTGGGCAACAACTGGTCGTTGGCCCTGCCAAAGCAACTTTCATGCGTTGCCTGGGTTGCGAGATGAGTGGTTATCAATATAATCCATAAAGCAGTTTTTTATAACTGCTAAAACCGTTTGTTTGCCGTTGCTCCATTTAACGTCCTCGACGAGTGGAGTCGCTATTCTTCTCGCGCACCAGTCAGGTGCGCCAGTAAATCGCTATGGCAGCTATTCCGGATACGGTGCATAACACCAGTGATGCAACACGGATATGTTGGCTAGATATTTTATCCACCCATCTCGTCGCTAACCAGAAACCCAGTAATGTGGCCGGAATCAACGGCAGCGAAAGCTGCAGGTGATGCCAGTTCATATAACCAGCGGGTGCCTGCACAGCGAGAGATATTACACAACTGACAACAAAAAATGCTGACAAATTAGCGCGGATCATACTAGCTCGTTCATGTTGCAGTAATAAAGCCATCGGCGGCCCGCCAATCGCTGTGCTGGTACCCATAAAACCTGATAGAAATCCGGCAACAGCCATCCGCGGCGGCGTGGGTGCAATCTTGATCGGTAGCAAACTAACTAACACCGCTGAAATGACAGTCACCCCCAGCCAGAGCGATAGCAATTTAGTATCAGCCCACAGCAATAACACTCCGCCCGCAAGGGATCCAGGGACACGTCCGGCGACTGCCGCACCTAGTCCCTTCAATGAAATACTCGCCCGGTAGCGATAACCATTAGCAATGGACAAAACCAGTGCAACTGCTGTAATTGGCCCTGGCACATAATCGGGGGATAATAAAAAAAGCAACGGTGCGGCTACAATGGCCAGACCAAAACCAATAGAGCTCTGCACAAAAGATCCTAAAAAGATGAGCAGGGCCGCTAAAAATGTATCCATGTACAGTCTTGTAGTGGGTTATTGTTAAAAACAGCAGTGTCAGGCTTATCTCAAAACTGCTAACGAAAGCCCGCCCCTTATCCACTCCCCACGATTAACAACATGAGCTAGAATGGCACAGGTCTATAAAGCAAATGGCTGTTTCAATTGGCTTGCCACAAATAATAATCAGGAGGCAGAGAGTGGATATATCGACACTACCAGCAAGAACCCGAACCTATCAAGAATTCCTTATGGAAAGCAGCCGTTGGGACAACTTCAAAGCACGTGATAACGATATTATCATTTGCACGCCTGCCAAATGCGGTACTACATGGACACAAATGATTTGCGCCCTGCTGATCTTCCAGAAGACCGAGCTAGACCAGCCTCTAACCGAGCATTCTCCCTGGTTGGATGTCCTTGTAGCTCCCATCGATAAAGTGCTTGAGAAATTAAATGCGCAAACCCATCGGCGCTTTATAAAAACTCATACACCGCTGGATGGCATACCCTATCACGAAAAAACAAAGTATATCTGTGTAGGTAGAGATCCCAGAGACGCCTTTATTTCCCTGAAACACCATATGGAAAACATGAGGATGGAAGCATTTGCGTTGATGCAGGAAAATACCAACCGCGAATTAAAACCGCCTGCGCCCTCTCCTGATGATCCCCGTGAATGGTTCCGGCGTTGGGTTACATCGAGCTGTAGCATGGAACCTGATCATGCAGCACATGCGGACGTACTGTACTTCGTAAAATCTTTTTGGGAGTATCACCACTTGCCCAATATCCTCATGCTGCACTACAGTGATCTGCAAGCAGATTTGGAGGGGGAAATGAGGCGTATTGCCAAATTTCTGGATATAGAAGTGGCTGAAGAATTATGGCCTGAGTTTGTGGCGGCTGCCTCTTTCGATAGCATGAAAAGTAAAGCAGAATATCTCGCACCCCAGGTCACCGATAATGTGTGGAAGGATACCGACAGCTTTTTCAAAAAAGGTATCAATGGACAGTGGCAGGAAATACTCGGCGACGAAGAGCTGGCTCTCTACCATCAGGTTATGGCAGAAAAACTGGAGCCAGACCTGGCTAACTGGTTAGAAAACGGACGTCTTGCATCGGGGATCAGCTAGTAGATATCAGCCCTCACGTCCACTGTGCCGCACACTCGATCCTGACGAGCAGCGGCGCAGGACTGCTTACTTCAGGTAGATGTAAATACATTATAGACAACCAGTTCGGTGCCATTAACATAAGCACCATTGACACAAGCACCATTGACATAAACCGCTTCATCCGAGGCCAGGAAAAGCACTGGGCAGAAAACTTCAATCGGTTCGGCCATGCGTATCTCCTGTTGAGCGGCTGGCCCCCATAGTCCCCTTGCTGCCGTCCGCGATAATTAACAACATCTCATCCTATACACCCACTGAAGTGTGGAAGTGCTCTTCTGAGAGGGAAAAATCCCCCTGGAACGTACTGCAACATTGCGTAAAACGAGCAGATCTTTAGGTGTCAATATGAGCGCGCATGAATAAAAATTCGCAACTCGAATCACCATCGAAAGCATACAAGTACTATATGCTCGGTATCCTGACTCTTGTGTACATGTTTAACTTTGTTGACCGACAAATCCTTTCGGTATTGCAGGAGCCAATAAGAGCAGAGTTCGATTTAAGCGATACCCAATTGGGTCTACTACAGGGCATTACCTTCGCCTTATTTTATGTAACCGTTGGCATTCCTATCGCTCGCTGGGCAGACGTCGGCAACCGTCGAAATATTGTTTCCCTGGCCGTCGGCACATGGAGCCTGATGACTTCTTTAACCGGCTTTGCGCAGAATTTCCTGCAACTGCTACTGATAAGAATCGGGGTGGGTGTCGGTGAAGCAGGTGGCAGCCCCCCGGCACATTCGATGATCTCCGACTTATTCAAACCAGAACAACGAGCTCGCGCTTTAGCTGTTTATTCTTCTGGCATCACCTTTGGCATATTCCTGGCCTATGTTTTTGGTGGCTGGGTCAGCGATAATTATGGGTGGAGAACAGTGTTCATCATCCTGGGCATACCCGGTGTCATCATTGCCCTTGTTGTTCGCTACACATTCATTGAACCAAAACGTGGCTTGCATGACGTCGACACAGGTTCAGTAAAACCACCGCCCGTAATGGACGTAATTCATTTCCTCGGCAGCAGGAAATCTTTCCTGCATCTTTCCATGGGCTCTGCCTTACACGCTTTTGTCGGCTACGGAATATCCGCCTTTCTGGTGTCGTTCTATGTGCGAACCTATCAAATACCCCACGACAATATCAGTCAAATAACGCTGCCCATTGGCTTCATTATTGGCATAGCGGGTCTCATAGGAACTTTCGGCGGCGGTTACCTTGCCGATCGCCTTGGCTTAAAAGACAAGCGCTGGTATTTATGGGTGCCGGCGATTTCAACCCTGCTTGCGATACCCTTTGCATATGCAGCCTTCCTGGTAGATAGTCTTAAACTATCAATGACCCTATATGCTATTCCCCTCATGCTCGGCACCATGTATCTAGGACCGGTGATCGCCGTCGCTCATAGCCTGGTGATGCCAGGCATGAGAGCCCTCACATCCGCCGTATTGTTTTTTATACTGAATTTAATTGGTCTGGGCTTGGGTCCCACATTACTAGGCATGACCAGTGATCTTCTCAAGCCCCAATTTGGCAGTGAATCCCTCAGATACGCAATGTTGATTGCCTTTATTGGCTATGCATGGAGCGCAAGCCATTATTTTATAGCAGCAAAATACTTACCAGCTGACCTGGACAGGTCATCATTCGAACTCACCGATAGCGACAGAGAAGCCTCTATAATTTATAAGCTTATCCGCCTGGCTGGATTTGGACGCAATTAATGGTAACGCAGACTGACGACAGACAAGAGCGTAAAACAGGCAACAAATTTACGGCCCGTTTTCAAATTCGAATTCGTTTACTGACACAGGAGTTATTATGAGCAGCATCCTCTCCGAACCTTTTACATTACCCTGTGGGGTAGTTATCAAAAACCGTATCGGTAAGGCGCCCATGACGGAAGGACTAGCTGATCGGTGGGATCGCCCTACCGAAGCTTTATGCCGACTGTATGATCGCTGGGCGATGGGTGGTATCGGATTGTCGGTAACTGGTAATGTGATGATTGACCACCGCTATCTGGAACGGCCCGGCAATGTGGTCATAGAAAACGAAGACAATCTCGATTTACTAAGCAACTGGTCGGCGGCCGGCACTAAAAATGGCACCGAGCTGTGGATGCAAATCAGTCATCCTGGCCGGCAATCACCGGGCTACATCACTCGCGAGCCGCTGGCACCCTCAGCGGTCAAGGTTGATATGCTTTGGGTGCATGCCAAACCACGGGCGCTGCGAGAAACAGAAATTCTTGGCATTATCGAACGTTTTGCCCGGGTCGCTAACATTGCAAAGCGAAGCGGTTTTACTGGTGTACAGCTCCACGGCGCCCATGGGTACCTGATTAGCGAATTCCTTTCGCCGCTGGCTAACAAGCGTGACGATCAATGGGGAGGAAACCTCGAGAATCGAGCCCGTTTGTTGTTGGAGAGTGTGCGAGCCATCCGCGCAACCGTGGGGCCAAATTACCCTATAAGTGTTAAATTAAATTCCTCTGATTTTCAAAAAGGTGCATTTTCGGAGGAAGATTCCCGCACCGTTATTCAGTGGTTGGAAAAGGAAGGTGTCGATTTGATCGAGCTTTCCGGAGGCACCTACGAGCATATGGCCCTGCTCGACGAGGAAGGCAGTGCAACGGCTACTGGCGAAAAAGTGATGTCGGCGGCATCGGCGAGACGGGAAGCTTACTTCCTCGATATGGCACAAAAAATACGTGCCGTGTCAGACATACCCCTGATGGTATCTGGCGGATTTCGCACCTTACAGGGCATGGAAGAAGCGATAGAAAGCGGCGTTACTAATTTGATTGGTCTCGGCCGGCCGCTGTCAGCCGAACCTGAATTACCGAATGGCCTGCTTGACGGTACCATTGAGCACGCACGCATTAGCGACCTGGATTTAACCCTGGGTGACAACTGGTTTAGTCCGAAAAGTGAGAATAAGCGCATCCGTCATTTAAACAGCTTCGCCGAAGTCGGGTGGCACTGTGTGCAGATAGACCGCATGGGTCGTGACCTGGATATTAACTGGAACATGAGCCCTCTAACGGGGATGCTGAAATTTTTTGGTGGCGGCATGCTTAAGCAGGTATTGCGCAAGCACAAATAAAAGCTCGCCAGCGTTAAGACTGGCAGGCCAGCATCGCACCTGCCTGGCGTAGTTTTTATATTGGCCACACTTGCTGTAGTTCGCTGTTCATGGTGCGATTAATGGCGTTGTGCTGGTCGGGGCGATTCAATGTCAGCACCGCGATATGATCTTTAACGCTGACTCCCCGCGCATTTAAACAACGCTTTGTTTGTCGATGAATCTTTAACAAGCGGGTAACAGGACCAATCCGTAGACTCCTCCTGCCTGACTGAAAATATTTAGCGCAGCAAATATATGTCGGCTTTGGGATTTAAGCCTTTTTTATTGTTCAATAAGTGGGGCGGTTGGGAGTGCATCCTTATTGATCCGTCCATAATAGTCCTTGCGAAAATCATCAAGTGCTTCCTCTACTTCCAGATTTTTAGCACCTATATGCAACAATGCAGCACGGGCAAGTTCCGCACTGGCCTCCAGGGTTTCTGAAACAGTAAAGTCTGCACCAAGAGCTCGAAGATCGCGACAACGGATAAGGTCATGACCCCGTGCAAAAACAGGCGTCTCTGGAAAAGCTGACTGGAGTGAAGCTACAACGCGTTCAGTCGCTTCAAAATCATTAATTGAAACGATCACCAGGGATGCGTCAGTAACACCCGCTGCCCGTAGCACTTCTGGCCGTTGAGCATCTCCAAAATACACTGACTTACCATCGCTGCGTTCGCGATTGACAATAGATACATCACTATCAATGGCAATATAAGGCACATCCATTAATTCCATAATGTAGCCGATCCTATGCCCCATGCGGCCAAAGCCAGCAAGAATAACTGGTTTGAAATCTTGCCCAACGCCATCAATAGCAATATCGGACGTCTTACCGATGCTTTTACGCGATGCAGAAAATATCCGGTAGCCCAATTTCTCCAGTGCTGGTGTAGCAAGCATACTCAACAGCACAACAATAAGCAGTTGCTGAAATAAAACTTCACCTAAAAGTCCGGTACCTTTCGCCAAAGCAAATATAACTAATGCAAACTCTCCACTTTGAGCCAGCAGTAAAGCTAACGAAATAGACACTTTCGATTTTAATCCGAATAATCGTGCCAACGGCCAAAGAGTGAGGAATTTAACGCCTATTAGCGCAACAACAAGGGCCAGAAGTACAATGGGCTTATCCAGAAAAATGCCCAGGTTTAGAGACATGCCCATCGATATAAAAAACAGTCCAAGTAACAAACCACGAAAAGGTTGTATCTCTGCGATAATCTGGTGGCGGTAAGATGAATCTGCGATTAACAGGCCCGCAACAAATGCTCCCATAGCCATTGATAAGCCTGCGTTCTCCATGGCTAGCGCCGAACCTAATACCAACAGCAAAACAGAGGCGGTAAATACTTCGGGGGACTCCAACCTGGCAAGAATATTAAGCACAGGATTTAAAATATATCGGGTTGCCACAATAATCAGCACAAGAATAACGAGTGCCTCAGCCAAAGCCAGGAATATATCTTCTGCTATGGTTAATTCTGGCGAAGCCATTAGTGAAACAAGCGCGAGGAGAGGAACAACGGCCAGGTCCTGCAACAGCAATACGGCAACCGAAGCTCGCCCATAATCTGAAGAAAGCAGCTTGCGTTCGGTTAAAAGTTGTAACACAAAAGCAGTTGAGGAAAGCGCTAGCGCCAAACCTGTTAATAGTGAAATTTGCCATGAAATATTGAGGATTTGGTATGCTATTACCGTTATCAGGCCGCCAGTAATCGCCACCTGCAGCGAGCCAAGTCCCAGGACCAGATGCCTCATCCTCCACAGGCGGGAGGGGTTCAGTTCTATACCGATGACAAACAGTAACAAAACAACACCCAAATCAGCCAGATGGGTAATTTGATCGTGGTTTTCGATATATCCAAGCCCTGATGGCCCTAATACTACGCCCGCAATCAAAAGCCCTGGTATTGTGCCCAGGCCCAGAGATTTAAACAAAGATACAGAGATCACTGCTGCAAATAACAGGATGATGATATCCGTTAGATATTCCATGCTTACGCGCCAGTTATAATCGACTATGTGGAATGCAGGGTTTCTGATCGAGACTATTAATAGAGGTCATCAGTCCAGTACAGAACGGGCAATAATTTCTCTCATAATCTCCGAGCTACCCGCATAGATACGGGAAATACGCGCATTGGTGTACAGGCGACAGATTTCATATTCATCCATATAACCTGCCCCACCGTGTAACTGCACGCCTTCGTCAGTCATTCGGCCCTCCAGTTCACTAGAGTACAGTTTTGCCTTCGCCGCCATGTCGGTACTGAGCTGACCTCGGTTATGCATCTCCACACACTTATCGATAAATACCTGACATATATCTATCTCAGTACGCAGGTCGGCCAACTTGAATCGTGTATTCTGAAAATCGGCAATTCGCTGCCCGAATGCCTTACGCTCTGCAACAAAATCTCGAGTCAGATCAAAAGCCCGTTGCGCGCAGGCCAGATAGCCCACTGCACCGATAAGACGCTCCTCAGCCAGGCCGTGCATAAGATAGTGGAATCCTTTGTGCGGATCACCCAACACGTTCTCTTTGGGCACCTTCACATCGTTAAAAAACAACTCAGCCGTGTCCTGAGCTTTCAGCCCCATTTTCTTCAAGTTGCGGCCCCGTTCAAACCCCGCCATACCCCGCTCAATCAGGAATAAGCCTATCTGCCGCGGATTGTCTGGATTGGTCTTGGCCGCAACTACGATCAGATCGGCATTAATGCCATTGGAAATGTAAGTTTTCGATCCGTTCAAAAGCCAATGGTCGCCCTTGTCCAGTGCGTTGGCTTTCATTCCCGCCAGGTCGCTACCAACATCCGGCTCGGTCATGGCCACAGCCAGGATACACTCACCTGAAACGGCGCCGGGTATAAACCGTGCTTCCTGCTCTTTGTTTTCTGAGCGTGTTAGATAGGGCCCAACCAGACGGCTGTGCAGGGTGTGAAAAAAGCCCGCTTCACCGTGTACCGCATCCTCTTCCATCATTATCTGCTGATAGCGGAAGTCTGTGATACCCAGACCACCGTAACTTTCATCCGCCCAGGTCAGCAAATAACCCTGGTCACCCATTTTTTTAAACATTTCACGAGGCACAATGCCCGCCTCCCGCCAGCTCTCACGATGAGGCTCAACCTCTTTGATCAGAAACTTACGATAAGCCTCTCTAAACATTACCTGCTCTTCAGTAAATAAATCTCGCTCCACCACTTTTGCTCCTCATTTTCAAACCTGTATTTTATGACAAAACATCTCGACCCAATTGCCTTTTATCGATGGAACCTCTGATCAGTGCATGTACTTGCATTTTGCACCCAAAAGGGCAAAACGCACAGGATAGCCGGCTTCTCTAGAAAGTAGCTACCGGGTCAGCCAGTAATCACCAATCAAATAAACCACACTCAGAGAAAATCCATTTGCCAACGCCCATTTCCTATCCACAACAAAACCCGATACTACAACTCCAGATACCCGCCGGGTGTCAGGCTAGTCGCCAGCATAACGTTATTTATATCTGCGTGTTCCTGCCAGGTTTTAATAGCTTGATGACCAGTCTCTAACCAGAAATTCTCGATGGTTTGATGGAGGTGGCGAAAATTGGAGAGTCTGGCCAGTACGGCGAGCAATTGCCCGGCGTTAGCAAAACGTTCAGGCAGTTGTTCAATTTGCTTTTGCATTCTATCGATTGCATGCAGACCGATAGCCAGTCCCAGCTCACGAAATGCCAGACGATATTCTGCCCGCAGATTTAGCGAATTATGCCTGACAAATACTTGCAGGCTGCTCTCAATATCATGCAATAACGCCTCCAGCATAGCTGTTTCATTCAGTTGATGAACAGCAATCAACTGCACCAATTTGCAAGCATCGCTAAGCAGGCCGCCGATGCCCAGGGGGTCTTCGCTAGCCCAGCTTTGACCCACACACATTGCAAGCAGCTCGGTAATTTCCGTATCCAGAACAGCTTCCGATGGTGTTAGCGCAGAAAAATATCTTGCAGTGGCCTGCAGTTGCCAGTAAGTGAGCAAACCATCCAGAGGATCATGCTGGCCCATTGAGGGAATTAAGGGGCGGGAAAGATCAATACTCATTTTCCAGTACATGCGCCTGGGTCCATCTATTGGCGATGTGTAGGTAGACGGAATATACGTAAATGCGCCATGCGCTACCTCGGCAAGCTCAAGCGCCCACCGGTTATAACGGCTTTTACCCGTCACCTGACTGACACGGTTGAGCGCATGCATCCATTTTGTCAGGTAATGAAAGTATTGGCCGTCTCGATCCCACTCCAGGGATTCATCAATCGGGTCGTCTATTTGTCGTTCATCCAGCTGCTTACCAATTCTCAGTCCACCCCGAGTGGGATATTGC
>QNFP01000069.1 GCA_003645535.1 Gammaproteobacteria bacterium
CTGTTGCCGGGCAACGTAAACCCAGAGCAGATCAAGCTCTAGCACGCCACTCCGTCGTTTATTTACCGCTTACGAAGGAAGTCCGGCAGTATCGAGATTCTGGATATTGATATCCAAAGGCCAGTCGGAGTTGCTCGCACTGGTAATCATCGCCAATACAGATTGACCCACTTGTTTGTTAAAGTTGGTGGCATCAGATAAGACGAGCGCCGGACGTCGCCTGGTCGTTGTTCGATCTGTAAATGGAAAAGGTACTACGACTACATCAAAAACTTTAAAGGTCACGGTAGGCCTCTTCATCTGCTTTTGTCGCCCATTCGGTCAACGTGTCTTCAACACTTTGCGCAAATGCCAGGTCAAGGGGCCTGGCTTTACGAAGGTGAACATGATCACCTTCAATATCAAAGGCAATCTCGTCCCCAGATTCCAGGTGAAGTAAGCTTCTGACCGGCTCAGGAATAGTTGCCTGATATTTCTTTGTTAATTTACTCGTTGCAGTTTGCATATATGCCTCGCTAATAGTAATACATGTATTACCCATTACCTTGCGTGATCATAATGATTTTATGCTATCTGGTAAAGAACCAGATGGGAGCTCGAAAGAAGAAATACAGGGATCGAAGCTCTTCAGTTTTTTTGCCCAGGTGTGGCGGCAAAGCAAGCCAAAAAAGCTATCGACTATTAATATTCGCCTAACGATTTTTCGAGGATTACGTTACTCTTTCGCCCTTTTGGAAAGTGTGAAGCAGTTTATGAAAGATACGAGTGCTCCAGGATCCAGTGATACTGAGGTTTCAGCTCAGTTGGCGGAAGAGGTAATCGCCCGCTTTGGTGGTGGCCTGGTGGAAAATGTCGAAAAGTTATCTGGCGGAGCCTCCTGCGAGACCTGGTCGTTTGACTGGCTTGATGACGCTGGTAATACCACCGGCCTGATCCTGCGCCGTGATCTGGGGAAAACCGGTAGCACCAGTGAAAAGGGCTGGCGCGGCGGCAAGACCGCTTATTCTCTGGATCGCACTACGGAAGCAGAGTTACAGCGGGTGGTTTACGATGCGGGGGGGCTGGTAGCCAGGGTTCACTTTGCGCTGCCAGAAGATCATAAACTGGGCGGCTGCTATGTCATGGATCGTATCGAAGGGGAAACACTCGCGCCCCGCATATTGCGTGACGAAACCTTTGCCGATGCCCGAAGGTCCATGGCCTATCAGTGCGGCGAAATCCTGGCTAAATTGCATGGGATCGATTCCACCACACTTCCACGCGGTATGGTGCAGGTGTCGGCGCGAGAGTTAATCGCACAACAAAGGGAGATGATGGATGGTATCAGCGATTACTACCGCGATGAAACGGCAGTTGCCCGTCCCGAATATCACCCAGCCTTTGAGTTGACCTTGCGCTGGCTCGAACAGCATTGCCCCAAAGACGCGACCGCTGGATTAGTCCACGGTGATTTTCGCAACGGCAACTTCGTAGTGGGGCCGGAGGGTATTCGCGCGGTGCTGGACTGGGAAATCGCTCATGTCGGCGATGGTATGGAAGACCTGGGCTGGGTCTGTGTGCGCGCCTGGCGGTTTGGTCAGCATCAGAACCCGGTCGGTGGCTTCGGTCAGCGGGAAGATTTGTTTGCCGCTTATGAAAATGCCGGTGGCCGCAGGGTCGATCCGAAAGTGGTGCACTTTTGGGAGGTACTGGGTTCATTAAAATGGGGCATAGGCTGTATGTTCCAGACTTACAAACCTATATCCGGCCTGGTGGATTCCTTCGAGCACCTGGCTATTGGCCGGCGCGCCAGCGAAAATGAAATCGATCTCCTGGCACTGCTTGAAGAAAGTCCTTAGCGGCCCACCAGATGCCACTGCACAGAGCCACTGCCGAAGGGCCACGCGCAGGAGTTGAAAGTTTTTTATGCAAAGACGTACTGCCCCAGTTATCGGCGGCCAGTATCTTTAAACGCTATGTCGCGGTCAATATGCTCGGTATCGTACAGCGCGAGTTGGCCCAGGGCTTCGCTGCCAGCACTGAATAGCGCCTCTTTATCCCGGTCCTTAACTGCCACAATCACTTGCCTGGGGAGGGATTTATAGTTGACTATTTATAGGTAATAGCCCAAAAAACCCCGCAGCAAAACGTTGCCACCAGGCGGTTTCTGGTTCCCTGTCGAAAACCACTTCTTCGCCATTCTCCAGTGTGCGCCACCTAAGCTTACCCTGCTCATTTAAAAACACTTCATAAGCCTGCGTCGGTGCTACTTCGTATAGCCGCTCGACCAGAGGCTCAGCTAGCTCTGGCGATTCGATGACTACGCCCAGCTCCGTATTGATGAAGGCAGAGCGGGGATCATAATTGAACGAGCCAATGAATAAATCGTGACGATCGACAACAAAGGCTTTGGTGTGCAGAGTAGCCGTGGCAGAGTGAGCGCCGACAATGTGCGCGCCTCTTACCATTGCATCCGGTCTCACCTCATAGATTCTGACCCCGCCCTTCAGCAGCGGTTTGCGTGTCGACGCATAGCCACCATGCACGAGTAACTGATTATTTGCAGCCAATGAATTGGTTAGTATGGTGATATCGACACCGCGTTCTTCCATTTTGACAAACCACTCTATACTCGATTTGGGTGGCACAAAGTAAGGGGATACGATGAGTATTTCCTGTTGGGCCCCGTTCAGATAATCGCGCAGTGGGGTCATAATTGAAGGGGCATTTTTGGCTAGATCTTTTTGCACCTTGTCGGGAGAATCATAAGCCAGGGTATACGGAGCCCATGTGTAAAGTTCTGCGCCGGATTCGACATAGTCAAGCACTTGCATATTGACTGCTGCTGCATAGGGTGTGCCCTGAATATCCTCGCGAGACTGCTCGATTCTGCTACGCAATGTCAGCAGCGATGCGGCAGGGTCTTTGGGTATTTTGGCAAATGCGGGAATGGGCGCTGCAGCCTTGTGGTTCCAGTATTCGTCAAACATGGCCGAGACTTCAGCCACGACCGGGCCCAGGGCTACTACATCAAGGTCGCCAAACTTTTTGTCAGGATTGACACCAAAATACTCATTGGCAATATTGCGACCGCCGATGATGGTCATTTGATTATCCACGGTAAAAGACTTGTTGTGCATGCGGCGGTTGATTCGTGAAAAGCTGGTCGCAACATCCATAAACCTTGCCGAGCGCCGCGCAAAGGGATTAAAAATACGCACTTCAAAGTTGGGATGCGAATCCAGCGCCGCCAAACCCGGGTCATAGCCCTGGGTAAACATATCGTCTAATAACAGTCGCACACGCACACCGCGATCGGCGGCGCGCAGTAGTGAATCAAGGAAGGCGTAGCCTACAGTGTCGTCGGTCAGCAAATAGTACTGGGCATCAATGGTTCGTTCAGCCCGCTCGGCTAATAACAGGCGCGCAGCAAGCGCCTTTATGCCATTTCTCTGCGGATAAAATCCGGCCTGCCCCGGGTGCTTTTCGGCCAGGCCCACGATTTGTTTGCCGAGATGAGTGTCCTCTGTATCGGTCGGCGCCGTAGATACAGTTTTTGGATAATTAAAGTCCACCGATGCACAGCTACACAAAGCCGCAAGCATTACTGCCAGGCAGGATAGTTTTAGTGATTTAGTCACAATAGCCATTAGTCAGAATTGCCCGTGTCGTCGATCTTTGTTGCTTTGTCTTCTAATTCAAAGAACACTAGTTTGAAAAGTATTCATTTAAAAAGCATTCATTTAAAAAACATAGTGCCCTGCTCGTCAGCAGATTGCCATGAGAGTGCCAGCTGTCCCGTTACAAAACTGTAGCGGGTGACGCCTGAAAGCAGCTTGAAATACCTTTGCTCAAGGGACATCAGTGGGTCTGGGCATACCATTCTTGTTGCGCCGGCTTGACCAATGTTGATTGCGCCAACACCATCACCCGCTTCGACCCCTGCGAAATAGCGATTGCATGGCGCCTGCCCAGCCAGACGGTTGCCCTCGATCAGCAGGGTGACCAGCACGGATTCTGGCAGAGGCTCGTTGTGATCGAACTGAATAAGCTGCCACTCCTTTTCGGCTATATCGGTAATGGCCATTTGACCCTCTATTTGTGCGGGTCCTTCCTGTAATTTGTCTTTGGTCATCGACCAGTAGCGGGTGGCTTTCTGTGATGGACAACAGGCTGCATCGTCCGGGCCCTGTTGTACGACATTGATAATTATCTGCTTGCCATCAATCTGTGTGCTGCGTACCTGCACACGATCTCCGATGGACGCGGTCCCGGTATTGACGATTTCTCCATTGCGCCAGGCGAATACCGCCAGATAGCTAAAAACCCCGGAGCCGCCGGAACTTTGCCAGAGCATCGCAACGGCTTCCTCAGAACCGTCTCCATCAAGATCGCCAGTGAGATAGAAGTTGCTAATTAGCCCTACGGTCGGGCGTGAAGCTCCACCGGCGGCGTAGGGCTCACCTTCCCAATGGCCGTCGATCAGCGTGATGGGATGCTCGTAGATTCCGTAAAAAGTGGTATTGCCGATTTTGTCCAGTTCTGGTGCGCCTGGCTTTTGAATGTGAGCCTGTGCCGTGTTCGGGCTGTCTGTTGGCGCTAGTGGCAGTTGCGACTCTGGATCTGGCGAGCAACTGCTTAGTACTGTGAGTATCGCTACCGTGGAGCAGATTCTTACTAGATTACCTGTCAATTTAGGCCCCTTTTGTATTCAGGTTTTTTGTATCAGTCGGTGTCTTGTTAAGGATTAGCTGGTTAAGTTACATCTCATTTTCGATAGGTAGATGAGTAAAAAACCAGTCTTCGATGTTTTGCATAAAAGACTGCGCTGGTTGATGGTTCAGCGTGCGGTCATCGGAAGTCCACTCTATCTGTCCTGAATCAGTGAGCCGGAGATGCCATGCATTACGTGGCAGAAAGTCTGGTGCGATGGCGTCCCTAAGCCGCTGGTTGAATGCTTCGCTGTCAATAATCAGGCCCATTTCGGTATTAATCCTCAGGGAGCGGGGGTCGAAATTTGCGCTGCCAATAAAAACTTTATTTTGATCAACAAGCATGATTTTAGCGTGCAATGCCAGGCTTTTAGTGTCTATCGGTGTTTGCATATAGGTACCCCGATCTTTGGCATCGCTGCGCACTTCGTATAAATCAGCCCCGTGTTCGAGTAATCTACGAATGTGTTTTCGATAAGCGCTGTGTGCGCTGAGGTGATTATTGGAACGGATAGAATTGGTCAGGATATGTACATTGACCCCGCGCTTTTCGACGCGCTCAATGGCTTGTTCAAGCTCGGGTGTGGGTATCAGGTAAGCTGAGACTACCCAGATATTTTCTTCTGCACTTTCTATGAGGTTCATAATCTCGCTACTGAGCTGGACGGGTGCTTCGGCCTGGTCAGCTGGATTATTAACCGGTGGCCTGTCCAGTAGCAGACGGGATTGGCCGGAAATGCCCTGTTCGGCCAGGCTCAACCACCGTTTATTTCGTATCTGCTGGCTTTCTTCCTGGTGGATACTACTTAATGCCGGTGGCGGCCTGGCACTGACGATTAAAGCGGGATCACCGTCACTTTGCTGGATTAGCGTAGCAGCGGGGACAGACCAGTCGTTGTTCCAGTATTGGTCGAAGCCGTCACTGAGATCGCCCACGCTCGGGCCGCTAACAATCAGCTCCATATCGCGAAAGTTGGCGTCGTCGTGCAAACCGAAATACTGGTCGGCTATGTTCCGTCCACCGACCAGGGCGACTCGGTTATCGACAATCATTACTTTGTTATGCATGCGGTGATCAAGCCGGTGGAAAGCACCAATATTAAGTAGTGCGCGCGTCACGACATTGCTTGACCGACGCTTGTAGGGATTAAAAATACGAAACTCAATGTTCGGGTGAGCACTGATCATGTTCACGGCGGCATCGGAGTCAAGCAGGAAAGAATCGTCGATGAGGATGCGAATGCGCACCCCGCGTTCTGCCGCTGCCATGATGTGGTTTGATACAGCTTCTCCGACCTTGTCGAATTCCCAGATAAAAGATTGCAGGTCAATACTTTGGCTGGCGCTGTCAATAGCGCGAAGTCTCCAGTCCAGTGCCGCAGCTCCGTCGTTGAGCAAAAAATGCCAGTCATCGTTGCGTAATGATTCGAGATCCATCCACAGCTGATTATTAGCAGGTGTGGAAACGGTTTCCGGTCGTTGGTGCATGGGCTCAAGTGTGTCGGCGCAGCCGTACAGTAGAGCAGTTATAAGACCGAGGTATGTGATGATTTGGTAGCTACGCATAACTGCGATTATAAGCAGTGCTACCCCTTTGTCGAGGGTGATGTTAAACGTATCCTGATTGGTTATATATCGGTAAAATATTTATACTAGCGCCGGTGTTCTACCCTCTGAATTAATGGGAGATTGATGTTGGCCCGTGTCACCAGAAAATACTGGCTTGCAGTTATCATATTTGTTAGCGGCTGTACTGCCGTTGGCACGATGCAATTTCAGGATCGCTACGGGCCGCTTGAGCCACGACAACGTGCTGTTGAGGTATTGCCGCCAGGTGCGATTGATTACTGGAGTGAAGTAAAGCCCATTATGGAGCAGCGCTGTGTCGTATGCCATGGCTGCTACGACGCATCCTGTCAGTTAAAGATAAGTTCGATTGAGGGCATTGATCGTGGTGCGACCAAAGCTATGGTTTACGCGACGCGCCTTACAGAAACGGAGCCTACACGCATCTTTGAGGATGCACATTCGACCGCCGCGTGGCGAGAGCAAGGCTTTTATCCGGTACTCAATGAGCGAGCCGATACTCTGGATGCAAATCGAGAGGCCGGAGTAATGTATCGCATGCTGGCGTTAAAAGAGCAGAACCCTTTGCCGGATAAGAAGCGATTGCCAGACAGTTTTGATCTGTCACTGAATCGTAAGCAGTCGTGCACCCGGGATGATACTTTTGATGCATTTGCCAATGAGCATCCCTTGTGGGGTATGCCCTATGCCTTGCCCGGGCTGCCGGCAGCAGAGCAAGACGTGCTGACGCGCTGGATCGAAGAGGGTGCGCTGTATACGGTTCGACCGCCACTTTTGCCAGAATATGTTGAGCACATTGAACGTTGGGAGGAATTTCTCAATGGCGATTCGCTAAAAGAGCAGCTGGTTGGTCGCTATCTTTTCGAACACCTGTATTTTGCCCATCTGTATTTTCCCGACCTGGATAGCCGCAAGTTTTTCACCGTGGTACGTTCGGCGACGCCGCCGGGCGAGCCGGTCGAGTTAATTGTTACTCGCCGTCCTTACGATGATCCGAGGGTCGAGCGCGTTTATTATCGGATTCAGCCGGTCCTCAATACTATCGTTACAAAAACACACATGCCATACCGGCTCGATGAACAACGCATGCAGCGCTGGCAGTCCTTATTTATTGACGAACCCTATGAGGTAAGCCAATTGCCGTCCTATGAAGCGAAGTATGCGTCTAATCCATTTATAACCTTTGATGAAATGCCGGTTCATTCTCGTTATCAGTTTTTACTCGATGAAGCTCAGTTCACTATTATGGCTTTTATCAAGGGTACGGTATGCCGAGGGCAGGTGGCGCTCAATGTGATCCAGGACAATTTTTGGGTCTTTTTCCTGACTCCTAACCGGTCTTCATTAGGAGCTTTGGAAGACTTTATGACGCAGCGGGAAGAGCCCCTGCAAATGCCGGCTGCAAAAGGCAGTATTTTTCGGCCTCTAAGCCATTGGAAAGAATATAAAGTCCAACAGCAGGCATTGTTGACTGATTATGATCAGTTTATGGCAGACCGTCTGCCCCCCGATGCAATCAGCCTGGGTCTAATCTGGGACGGCGACGGCGTTAATGATAATGCTGCCTTGACTGTATTCAGGCATTTCGACAGTGCGACGGTTGAAAAAGGTTTGCTTGGGCAAACGCCGAAGACTGCGTGGGTGATTGGTTTTAGCTTACTCGAGCGGATTCACTATCTTCTTGTAGCCGGCTATGACGTCTTTGGCAATGCTGGGCACCAGTTAATGACGCGCCTTTATATGGATTTTATGCGTATGGAAGCCGAGATGAACTTTATGCAGTTTTTGCCGGCATCCGCTCGGGCCCGGGAGCGAGATCTCTGGTATCAAGGTGTCGATGCTGATGAAATAAAAGCTTATCTGACCCTGCCAATTTTCGAGAAGAGGTCGGTACCGGATATTGACTATAAAACCGATGATGAAAAGCAGGAGCTGTTTGAAATGTTGGCTCAGCGGCTGAAGGCCGTGTTAGCGACAAAGGAAGAGATGTCCGCCATCGGTTCACCAGAAATACGCGCGGAATTAGAACGTCTTCATCCGCTTAAGGGTACGCCCGTTAACCTTATGCCCGAGGTCGCCTTTGTGCAAATTAACCGTGCGGCGGGCGATCTATACGTCACCCTGGTGGCTAATCGCGCCTATTCGAGCATGACATCTATGCTCCAGGAACAGAAGAATCGTCTGCCGGAGGATGACACCCTGTCAGTGATTCCTGGTTTTATCGGCGCATACCCCAACACGTTTTACCAGGTAGCTGAGAGCGAGCTGGGTGATTTCGTTGATGCAATAAGTAACCTCGAAGTCGAAAGCGATTACCGGGATCTGCTCGACTCTTATGGGGTCAGGCGGACAGACTCAGACTTTTGGTCGAATAGCGATACCTTTCATGAAGCCTTTTGGCAGCGCTACCCTCTGTCATCGGGCATGCTGGACTTTAATCGTCTGGAAAATCGCTAATATTGAACTAAAAGTGCCAGTTGTGACTCTATAGTGCGCGAATTGACCGGCGGTAGATTGCAGCCACACAATCAGGTAGTTAATTATGTGTTTAATATCAATTGGATAGCGGAAAATTATCGTTAATATGCAAGGGATAAACCAACGCATTCACCGCGCCGCGATTGTTGTTTTGCTGATGCTGACTTCTGGCTGTGCCAATTTTCTGGCGTGGCAAGATGATAACAACCAGGAGGTTTTTGCAGGCCACGGTCGCGACATTGCGACAGATGTTGTCAGTTGCCACAATCGCCTGGGCACCATGCCCGAGAATGCGGGGGCGGAGCTTGATGCAGCCAGTATTGGGTTTATGAACTGGAATATCAAGAAAGGTGAGCTGGCTAACTGGCAAAGAGATATCCGTGAGCTGGGGCGAGGCAAAGACCTTGTGTTGATTCAGGAGGCGGTGTTCCGTCCCGACTTTAAGGAAGCTGTCGAGGGACTGGGCCATTGGTCATTTAGCCCTGGGTATCGGAGTTCGACCCAGTTAACTGGCGTGATGACCTTGAGTCGCAGTGAGCCATTAGTGCAGTGCAACCTGAATACCCGCGAGCCATGGTTAGGTACACCCAAGGCAACGAGTATTACCGAGTACGGGCTGACTGGTACCGATGAAACCCTGGTTGTTGTCAATGTCCATGGGGTGAATTTCACCCTGGGGGTCACTGAATTTCAGGCACAGATCGACCAGGTCAGACAAATTCTTGGTGATCACCAGGGGCCGGTGATTTTGGCCGGGGATTTCAATACCTGGCGGAAAAAACGCCTGAATATCCTGAATGCGCTCGCCAGGGATCTCAACCTTGAGCCGCTTTCGTTCAAAGAAGACCATCGCACAACGGTGTTTGGTTTTCGCCTCGATCATAGCTATGTGCGTGGCCTGAACGTTGACTCTACCGATACCCGCGCTGTGGAGAGTTCTGATCATAACCCAATGTCGGCATTGCTCGAGTTTTGATTAGTGCGGCGCGTGTTTTGACTGGTTTGTTTTTCCTGCTGTGCATTGGAAGCCTTGCGGCAGGTGACAAGATCGAAAATGAGGAAATTGAATACCTGCTGGAGTCGGTGGGTCAAAGTGGCTGTATTTTTGTCCGTAACGGCAGTGAGCATTCTCCTGAGGATGCGGAAAGTCATCTGCGTCTGAAGTATCGCAACGGCAAAAAATGGGTGAAAAGTGCCGAGCAGTTTATAGCGCGACTGGCCTCAAAAAGTTCATGGACCGGTAGAATTTATTATCTCCGCTGCGATGGTGAGGATCGTCAACCCGTTGGCGAATGGCTGACTAACAAGCTCTTTTCCTATAGAAATGAGAAATTAGAAAATTAAATTTAGTCTGCCTTGAGTTTGAACGTGAACTTGATAACTTGAATCCCCCGGGGACTTTCTTTTCCTTCCGTCCCCGCTCCCTTCCTTTCTTTCCCCGACGCTTGCTACGGGATATATATGCTAAACCGGAACTCTTAAGCCGGAAATGTTAAGCCGGAAATATTAAACCAGAGTTCGGAAAACTTAACCACTCAGATTGGGACCATCGTGGAAATCACTGTTTTCCAGGTCAAATCTGGCGAGTTCGGTAGATTCACCAGCTAACGGCCGGCCTTGCCAGTACCATATGGACCATAGTGATAGACCGAAGATAAATGCCAGGATGCCACTTAGAGCTGGTCGTTCACCTGCAGCGATAGCGGAGATTTCTTCGCGGTCAATTTCGGCCATAACGGCCCAACTGGTCTTATCTAGCGTGAAGCTTGAGTAGGCAGACAAGACCTCTACGCCGCGGTAATCTTGCGTAAATTCTATGCCGTGTTGGCCAGATAAGGCCTTGTTGGCGGTTGTCGTGTCCACCCGTTGCTGCAGTACTGTTGATGTATCGGAAAAGCGTGAATCACTGCGCATCAGTCTGTCCTGGCCTACCAGGTAGGTCTCGCCGGTTTCCCTCATGCCGCCGGTGTAATTCATGATGTTAAGAATGCGAGCGGTGGGCAGCTGAAAGGCGATGACACCAATTATGTCTCCGGCCGAGGCAATGATGGCTTTAGCCATGAAAATGGCTGGAGCGCCTGCGCTGGGCGCGTAGGCTTGCATATCGCTAATCACTACGCTGTCGGGTTTGAGCATTGCACGTCGGTATATACTTGCCAGATGTGTGTTGCGCCATTGACCAGTTTTAAGATTGCTGGCGAAATCTGCTTCTTTCTCAACCGTGTAGTATATGTCTCCCTCGGAGCCGATCAAAAACATGTCATAGTAGCCTCTCTCGGAGACAAAGAGTTTCGCTATAGGGTGGATTTGCCCGTGCAGGGTACTGTAACTTGAGTTGCCTTCAGCATCGTCCGGTATTGAATGTTGCCCGGTAGGAATGTTTCTGTCCCCCAGGAAACTTTGTCGTATCTGTTTGGCCAGGGCCAGAGGGTCTTCTCTATGCCACAGTTCGGTGAACTTTTCCTGTGCCGCGACGATGTTGGCGTTGGTATTCCAGAAGCTTAATTCTGCCTCTGCTGTAGCGAAATACTGCTCCAGAGCGCCTTTGCGTAGCTCGTTGAGCAGTAGTATCCGGTCAGCGACTACCTGTGTATAAGTGTTGAGATACCAGTGGCTATACCCCCAGGCAATTAGCACAAGGCCCAGGCAAAGAACAAGGCTGGAGCCAAGCCAGAATCGTAGCGATGACTTCATGCTATTTTTTCCTTCTGCGATTCCCTCTGTGGTGCCAGGCTAATCAAGTTGAGCCGATCCCGTAACATGGCATCTACCGCCTGCCAGGTAAACGTGAAGTGCTCAAACTCGTCCTGGTTTACCTTTGCCTTGTCGAGATCAGCGATCACCTCCGCCAGCATATCGATCAGCTCCTGCTTATTGGCCAACAGGGCATCCGGGTTAGTTTCATTACGGGCGGTAGTGGCGATTTTCATCAACTGTTGGTTAAAGCTGCTCATGCGAAGCAGGCGTGATTTTACCCAGCGAGAACGCAGCGCCAGGAATCCAGAACCAATGATGACACTGGTATAGAGTATAGCTGAGACGAGGCGAATGTTGCGTTGGATAATATTGGGTTTCTCTCGGTCATAGTAAGTGCGCGCACCCGGGTGTGCCTGGATAACGCTATTTGCATCATCGGGCAATGGGCCAATAAAACCGGCCAGCTTACTCAGTTCAAGAATATCAGAACGATGGGCGTAAATAGCCTGGGTTATTTTGTAGACCACTGTTGCATCAAGATCAGCGCGAACCACCAACAGGCGATTTAATACGGCCGTTGGCAGATCCGTCTCAGGCAGAGCCGGGTGGCCTCGATAAGAGCCCAGGGGGATGACGCCGGGAGCGATAGCTGGTTGCTTGAGGGCCATTGCATTGGATTGCAGGATGGGCACAAGGCGGAATGCTTTGTCACCGATTAAATCGTGGATGGCTGCGTTACCCGGTGCCCTGACACGAAATACGGCATCAACCTGGCCCTGTTCCATGGCAAAATTTGCGGCATCCTCACCAATGGGCAGGGCGTTTAGCTGGTTGGCCTGTAATCCGTAATGAGCTGCCAGAAACCAGAAAGATTTGAATTGGCCGCTTGTAGTTGGTGGAATTGCAATGCGGTGACCAGGCAAATCCGCAAAACTGCTGATCTCCGCGTCATTACGGACGATAAGGTGGAAGGCATCATGGTACAGGGTTGCCAGGCCCTCAACGCTTCTCGGTGTCGGTGTATCTGCCTGTATGGTGGCCATATCGATGCGCCCGTTTTCCAGCAGGCGTACATTTGCTGAACTGCCGCCGGTTTCAAAAACACTGACGAGCAAGCCCAGGTCGGCCTGATTGAGAACTTTTGCAATGGCAGTGGTCAGGGCCAGAGTTTCGCTGCCTTGCTGCCCACCCGCTATTGTCAGACGCGTTACTTTGGTGCTCTCCAACCAGAGCACCAGTGCGACGATATTAATTAGCCAGATAGCCAGTATTAGTACAATGCGCGTGCGAGAAGATAACAGCTGCACGAAATTATTCCTGCCAGATTCATGAGAGTACAGGAGTATAAAGACAGGGGACGTGAATTAAAATTCTTGTTAAAAAAATATTTGCCTGGCTAAGGCTAAGGAATCTCGGATTAATTCTGGACGAAGTAGAGAGCCTGCCCCGTGAAACGCTTTGGGTATTGTAGGCCAAAATGTTCAGATTCACCAACAGTAGGCGCTTTTAGGCGAGGCGAAAATCGCACGTAATGCCCAAAGCACTTCGTGGGGCAGGCTCTAGCAGGCTATTGCGAAGATTTGCACCAACAGTAGGCGTTATTAAGGCGACGAAGAAGCTGGGTATTTTGGATGCAAGATACGAGTTCATGAATTGATCAGAGGTTCCCTAAGTGGTGCTATGTTAGTGGCTATGAAAGAAGTGGGGTAACCGGTGGGGCGGGATGAGGGGGTGGAAAGTGGATTGGGAAGTGTGGCGAAAA
>QNFP01000070.1 GCA_003645535.1 Gammaproteobacteria bacterium
CCGTTGGTGATTCATGAGCAAAATGGAGTTGCCGGGACGACTAACCGATTGCTCGCCAAAATTGCTACGCGGGTGCTGGAGGCATTTCCCGGTAGCCTGCCCGGGGCTGAGCACTGTGGGAATACGGTGCGAAAATCGATAAGTGATCTTCCTGAGCCTGAGCAGCGTGGTGTTGGTTGTAGAGCAAGTGGTCGTAGAGAAAGTGGTTGTAGAGTAAGTGCTCGTAGAGATCGCGATGGCATAGAGGGTCGGGGTAGTAGTCGCGAAAATGGCAGTGGACAACGTCCCCATTTGTTGGTGTTGGGTGGCAGCCTGGGCGCACTGGCGCTTAATCGTGTCATACCGACAAGCCTGTCGCGAGTGCCACTAATGGAACGTCCAGAGGTTTTGCATCAGACCGGCCGCGACCATATTGACGTGACTAGACAGGGTTATATCGACGCTGAAGTTGACGCCAATACTGTGGCTTTTATCGACGATATGGCAGCGGCCTACGAGTGGGCAGACCTGGTAGTTTGTCGGTCAGGAGCCCTGACAGTAACAGAATTGACTGCAGCTGGACTTGCTTCAGTGCTGGTTCCCTACCCTCACGCCATAGATGACCACCAGACAGCCAACGCCCGTTGGCTGGTAGACAATCAGGCTGCGGTATTGATTCAGCAAAGCGCTCTGAATGAAGACGATCTGGCGGCTTTGCTGAGCGAATTATTGAGTGATGGAGAGCGCCTGATGACGATGGCTCAGGCTGCGCGAGGCTTAAGCCGCCCTGAGGCAAGTAGTGATGTTGCTGACGTATGTCAGGAGGTCATGAAGTGAGCGGTGTTTATGAAGTGCCGGAAATGCGTCGCATTCGCCGCATCCATTTTATCGGCATTGGCGGTGTCGGTATGTGTGGCATAGCGGAAGTACTGAATAATCAGGGCTACCAGATTTCCGGTTCTGATCTGGCCGAGAATAATAATGTCCTGAGGTTACGGAGTTTGGGCGTCGAAGTATTTGTGGGGCACAGCGCTGATAATCTGTCTGGCACAGATGTAGTGGTGGTGTCCTCAGCGGTCAAAGAGGCTAATCCGGAACTCGCTGCGGCACGGAAGATGCGCATCCCTGTAGTACCCCGTGCTGAAATGCTGGCTGAATTAATGCGTTACCGCCACAGTATTGCGGTGGCCGGTACCCATGGTAAAACAACCACCACCAGTCTTCTTGCCAGTATTCTCGCCGAGGGGGGCAAGGCGCCCACTTTCGTTATCGGCGGGCGAGTTAACAGTGCGGGCACTAATGCGCAACTGGGAGAGAGTCGTTATCTGGTGGCGGAAGCTGATGAGAGTGATGCCTCGTTCCTGCATCTGCAGCCGATGATAGCGGTAGTAACCAATATCGATGCTGACCATATGGAAACATATGATTTTGATTTTGAGCGCCTGAAAAATACCTTCGTCGAGTTTCTGCACAATTTGCCGTTTTATGGACTCGCTGTGCTATGCATCGACGATCCCACAGTAAGAGATGTTATGCCGCGAATTGCCCGTCCGGTGCTTACCTACGGATTTGCAGATGATGCGGACTTTTGCATCACGGATGTACAGCTGTCACAACGCAATAGCACGTTTACTGTGCGACGTCCTGACGGACTGGCACCATTAGAGGTGCACATGAATATTCCTGGTGAGCACAATATCCTCAACGCAACGGCGGCCATCGCGGTAGCTGTTGATGAGGGTATAGCTGATCAGCAAATCAAGGATGGTCTGTCTCGATTTGAAGGGGTGGGCCGACGTTTTGAAATCTATGGTGAATATCCACTCGATAATGGTAATGGTAATGGTAATGGTAACGGTGATGATAATGGCAGTGCCATGTTGGTGGATGATTATGGCCATCACCCGAAAGAAATTGAAGTAACCATAAAGGCAGTGCGTGACGGCTGGCCAGAGCGACGCCTGGTGCTGGTCTTTCAGCCCCATCGTTATACGCGTACCCGGGATTTATTCGATGATTTTGTCCGTGTGTTGTCAGCATGCGATGCGCTGGTATTGGTGCCGGTGTACGCCGCTGGCGAGGATGCTATAGAGGGTGCGGATAGTGAACACTTATGTGCGGCGATCGATACTTATAGTAGCGAAAATAGTGGTGAAAAAATCTGTGGTGTCAGTCCGGTGTTAGCCGAGTCGATCGATGCTGTTCCTGACATTATCGCCGGACTGGTTCGTCCAGGAGACATTGTTATCACACAAGGTGCTGGCAGTGTCAGCAAACTGGTTAAATTATTGGCGGAGAGTCGTTTTCAGTAATGGTTAGCGATAAGAGCCAGGCAACATTTGTGGGCGTCAGCGATTTCGGTCGTGTGGTGGTGCTTTACGGTGGCCAGTCAGCCGAACGCGAGGTATCGATACTAGGTGGTGAAGCGGTGTTGCGAGGTTTGCAGGAGCAGGCGGTTGACGCTATCGGACTGGATGCTGGCAGCGACTGGATTGAACAGTTACGGGCCATGCAACCTGACAGAGTGTTTATTCTGTTGCACGGCTGCGGCGGCGAAGACGGTGTTGTGCAGGGAGCACTGGAAAGTATGGGCGTGCCTTATACGGGCAGCGGTGTGCTCGCTTCGGCACTGGCTCTGGACAAGATTCGCTGCAAACAGTTTTGGTGGGGTATCGGTCTGCCCACGGCTCCCTTTGCAGTACTGGATGAAAATAGTCAGTGGGACGATGTGCTTGAGACCCTGGGCGGCAGCGTTATGGTCAAGCCTGCGAGTGAAGGGTCCAGTCTGGGTATGAGTAGAGCCGACTCTGCTGCGGAGCTGGAAACTTCCTGGCAGCTAGCGCGGAAATTCGATCGGTATGTGCTTGCCGAGCAGTGGTTGGCCGGTGCGGAATATACGGTGGCTGTGGTCGATGGCAGAGTTTTGCCAACTATTAAATTAGAGACAGAGCGTCCTTTTTACGATTACCAGGCTAAATACGTTGCCGACGATACACGTTATCTGTGCCCCTGCGGCTTGTCTAGCGAGCAGGAAGGTATCGTGCAGGCACTGGCCCTGCGCGCCTACGATAGCCTGGGTTGCCAGGGTTGGGCGCGAGTGGACCTGATGGTCGGCAGTGATGGTGAGTTTTACGTGCTGGAGGTTAATACAGTGCCGGGCATGACCGATCATAGTCTTGTGCCGATGGCTGCTGTTGCGGACGGATTGTCGTTTAACAGGCTACTGGTGGATATATTGCAGGCCTCGGTGGTTGACTTAATGGGTGCAAAGGTGAAGTCAACGGCATGAGCATGCAGCGCCAATATCAGCAGGCCGTAGTGAGGGATACCTTCTGGCAGCGATTAAATTTGCAGTGGTTGCCACGTCTGGGAGGGATGCTGATCACCTTGTTCGTGGTGGCAATGTTGTGCGCTACGGTGTGGGCGGGATTCCTGCTTTATCGATGGCTGGATGTGCCGGTAATGACAGTTGCCATTGCCAGCCCCTTGCAACGGGTAAGCAGGAGCGAGCTGGAGACCGTGGTTAGCGCCACTATGAATGGAGGTTTTTTAAGTCTGAATATTGATGCTCTGTGCGCAACGCTAGAAGCACATCCCTGGATTGCCGAGGCAACCGTACGTCGCTACTGGCCCGACCGGATAGAGATTTCAGTCGTAGAAGAAGTCGCCATCGCACGTTGGGGAGAGCACAGTTTCGTCAATAATAGCGGGCAGATAATGCACATTGACGATGCTAGTACATTAACGGCTTTACCTTTTCTGTCAGGGCCGCCGGGAAGCGTGCAGGTAGTGATGCGTGAGTACCGTGATATCAGTGACTTGTTGCTTGGCCATGGCCTTAAGGTAAATGAGTTTGGCATGGACAAACATCATCACTGGCGTATGCGTCTGGATGCTGGTTTTGCGGTGTTGTTGGGTCAACACAAAGTACTGGCCAAAGTGCACCGCTTTTTGCGTGTCTGGGTCTATGAGTTGAAGGAGCGCAAGGATGAAGTACTGGCGATTGATGCTCGCTATGAAAATGGGATCGCGGTGTCGTGGCGGTGATGGCTTGTGGTCGGCTGGTTAGAAATGAGCTGTAAAGCGCTGAAGATGGGGTTGTGAATATGGCGAACGGGAATAACGAGGAAATGATAGTCGGGCTTGATATTGGTACCTCGAAAGTCGTTGCAATCGTAGGTGTGATTGGTGCCGATGGTCAAATGGAAATTGTAGGGACGGGAATGCACCGTTCATCGGGGATGAAAAAGGGTGTTGTGGTCAATATCGAATCAACGGTATTGGCTATTCAGAGAGCTATTGAAGAAGCCGAGCTGATGGCTGGCTGTCATATTCACTCAGTGTATGCCGGCATTGCCGGCAGCCATATTCGCAGCCTTAACTCCCATGGCATTGTGGCGATTCGTGATCGCGAAGTGTTACCCATGGATGTCGAGCGTGTTATTGATGCGGCGCGAGCTGTCGCTATACCGGCCGATCAGGAAATACTTCACGTGCTGCCCCAGGAATTCATTATCGATAGTCAGGAAGGGGTTCGTGAGCCTCTGGGTATGTCGGGAGTACGGCTGGAAGCGAAAGTGCACCTGGTCACCTGCGCCGCCAATGCGGCACAAAATATTAAAAAATGTATCCGCCGTTGTGGGCTGGAAGTCGAGGATATCATTCTCGAACAACTGGCATCCAGTTACGCCGTGTTGACTGATGATGAAAAACAGCTGGGCGTTTGCATGGTTGATCTCGGTGGTGGCACCACCGATATAGCGATTTTTACCGATGGGGCTATTCGCCATACCGGTGTTATTCCCATCGCTGGCGACCAGGTGACAAATGATATAGCCATGGCGTTGCGTACGCCCACAGCCCACGCCGAAGAATTAAAAATCAAATACGCCTGTGCGCTGGCCAAGCTGGCCCGGCCAGAGGAAACCATCAAGGTACCGAGTGTCGGTGACCGCCCCCATCGCGATCTGTCTCGCCAGGCATTGGCGGAAGTGGTAGAGCCGCGTTACGACGAATTATTAACCCTGGTGCAAGCGGAATTGCGCCGCAGTGGTTTTGAAGATCTGGTGGCCGCCGGTGTCGTGTTGACGGGCGGCACGGGGAAGATGGAGGGCGTGGTGGAATTGGCAGAAGAGATTTTTCATATGCCGGTGCGGCTGGGTTGTCCGCAGAATATCCGTGGTTTGACGGATATCGTAAATAACCCGATTTATTCAACGGGTGTGGGGCTGTTGTTGTATGGCATGCAACAGCACCGTAGTGGTGGTAAAGCGAGTAAGGGTAAACCTGGCGGCGGCCTGATCGAGCGGATCAGACGTTGGTTTCAGGATCATTTGTAATATTTTATAAGTAATAACTGAAAAACTGATGTAAACCGAGGGGTGATTGATATGTTTGAAATTGTTGACAATATTCCGGAAGGTGCGGAAATAAAAGTGATCGGTGTCGGCGGCGGAGGTGGCAATGCCGTTAAACACATGATTGATAATCAGGTCGAGGGGGTGGATTTTATCTGCGCCAATACTGATTCTCAGGCGCTTAAAGATATTACCGGAAGCACGCTGTTGCAGCTGGGTAATGGTCTCACCAAGGGTTTGGGTGCCGGTGCAAACCCGGAACTGGGTCGTCAGGCGGCCATGGAAGACCGGGACAGGATCGCCGATGTGCTTGAGGGTGCGGACATGGTATTTGTCACTGCAGGCATGGGTGGCGGTACCGGTACCGGTGCTGCGCCCATCGTCGCCGATGTGGCCCGTGATCTGGGCATACTCACGGTAGCCGTGGTGACCAGACCCTTTATTTTTGAAGGTGGCAAACGCATGGCGATTGCTGATGAAGGTATCAGGGAGCTGAAGGAGCGAGTTGATTCGCTGATTACCGTACCCAATGAAAAGCTGCTGGCGGTGCTCGGTAAGTCGACCTCCTTGCTCGATGCTTTTAAGGCCGCGAATGATGTTCTCCTCGGAGCGGTTCAGGGTATAGCGGATCTTATTATCCGGCCAGGCATGATCAACGTCGATTTCGCTGATGTGCGCACAGTGATGTCTGAAATGGGCATGGCGATGATGGGTAGTGGTAATGCTAACGGCGAAAACAGGGCCATAGAGGCAGCTGAGGCTGCAGTGCAGAGTCCGCTGCTGGAAGATATCGATTTGCGGGGTGCGAAGGGTATCCTGGTCAATATCACCGCCGGGCCAGATCTAGCTCTCGGTGAGTTCGCAGATGTTGGCGATACCGTGAAGGAATTCGCTTCGGATAATGCTACCGTAGTGGTGGGTACTGTGATCGACTCGGCAATGGCAGATCAGTTGCGAGTCACAGTGGTTGCCACCGGGCTTGGCGGCCAGGAGGAATTACGTCGTCCGGCTGTCGCCCCTACGAAAGTGGTCGATAATACGGTCAAACCGGGCGGTGAAATTGATTATGCAACACTGGATCGTCCAACTGTCACGCGTCGCCCCAGGGGTCGGACCGCTGCTGCCCCTGCAGCCGAAGCCAGCGCCCGTCATGCTGAAGTGGCTGTGGAGCAGCAAGACAAAACGCTGCGTGCTGAGTTGAAGCCAGAAGTTGATATGGATTATCTGGATATTCCCGCTTTTTTGCGACGTCAGGCGGACTAAAAGCCAGTAAATACGTCCTGTGTGAACCCCTCCACAGGGCGTATGGCTACGCGGGTAGAGGGTCAACGTTGGTTTTGCTACTATGCGCGCCTCACTGCTTCGGATATAAAGCCCGTGATAAGACAACGCACCCTCAATAATACTATCCGCGCCACCGGAGTGGGGTTGCATACGGGCGAAAAAGTGTACCTCACCCTGAAACCGGCACCGGAAAATTCAGGCATTGTGTTCCGTCGTGTCGATCTTGATCCTGTTGTCGAAATAGAAGCGAAGGCTGTGAATGTGGGGGATACCACCCTGTCCACTTCGCTGGTCAACGGAGATGTGCGTATTTCCACAGTTGAACATTTGCTATCGGCGATGGCTGGCCTCGGTATCGACAATGCAATAGTGGATGTGACCTCGCCTGAATTGCCTATTATGGATGGCAGTGCAGGTCCTTTTGTGTTCCTGATTCAGTCGGCGGGTATTGTCGAACAAAATGCCGCAAAAAAGTTCATCCGCATCAAGCAAACGGTGCAGGTACAGGAAGACGACAAGACCGCTATGTTTGAGCCCTATAACGGGTTTAAAGTGAGCTTTGCCATTGATTTTGACTATCCCGTATTCCGTAATCGCAACTTGAAGGCGTCTATTGATTTCTCTAGCACCGCGTTTGTTAAAGAAGTAAGCCGGGCGAGAACTTTCGGTTTTATACATGAGATCGAATATTTACGCTCCAGGGGCCTGGCCCGTGGCGGTAGTATGGAAAATGCCATTGTTGTCGATGAAAACACTATTTTGAACGAAGATGGTTTGCGCTACGAAGATGAGTTTGTCAAACATAAAGTGCTGGATGCCATTGGTGACCTCTACTTGCTGGGTTATAGTCTGATTGGTGCTTTTGAAGCCTATAAATCTGGCCATGCACTTAATAATGCTTTGTTGCGCGAGCTACTGTCGCGGGAAGATGCCTGGGAAGTCGTTACTTTTGAAGAGGACGTGGATGTACCCATATCCTATGTGAAGCCACTCCTGGTCAGTTAAATGTTGGCCAGTTAAACGCGAAAACTAATAATATTTTGCTATCAAAGTCAGGTGGCAATTGCCCCAGGTATCAATAAAATCATGAAAAATATATTTTTTAACAAGCAACGAAATAAGCTTGTCGCGCTGACTCTTAATAGGCGGGTCAAAGCTCTGTTGACACTCTGTGTGCTGGGCATTCCCCTGGGTGTTGGTGTGGCGATAGGCGCGGCCGTCACCGACAGGAGTGATGAGCTGGTTGTGGTATTGGATGCGTTAGAAGTCGAACTGGTTTCGCAAAAAGAAGTGCTGGCTCAAGGCCGCATTGAAACAGAACATAAACTGGCGGCTTATTCATCAAAGCTCGGCGAAATGCAGGCGCGTTTGGTGCGGCTTGATGCGCTGGGAGAGCGTATTACCGATATTGCTGGCCTGGCCAGTGGGGAATTTGATTTTGCCAGTTCACCGGCCATGGGTGGCCCGGATGATTTGCTGTCACAATATGTGGATCAGGCGGATTTCGAGCTGTTTTACCGGCAGCTGGATGCTCAACTGATCGATCGTGAACGCCAGCTTGGCCTGCTTAGGATGATGATGACTGATCGCCAGTTTAAACAGGAAAGTACTGTCTCTGGTCGGCCGGTGGAAAAAGGCTGGATGTCTTCCGCTTACGGCATGCGATATGACCCCTTTCATGGTAGAAAGCGATTGCATAAGGGCGTTGATTTTGCCGGGCAGGACGGTTCGCCAGTGATTGCCGTTGCCGCGGGCATTATTATTAGTTCAGAAGTCAGAAAGGGTTATGGCAATACCATCGATGTAGATCATGGTGACGGTCTGGTCGCGCGTTATGCTCACAACAGAAAGAACCTTGTCAAAGTGGGGGATCTGGTGAAAAAGGGGCAGGTGATCGCCCTGATGGGGAGTAGCGGACGTTCTACGGGTCCCCATGTTCATTTCGAGTTACAAAAGAATGGCCGTCACATCGACCCCAGCCGCTACGTTTGGCGAACCGTTAACGGCTAAAGCTGTAATAATGTTAGGGAACCTCTTGATCAATTCATGAACTCGTATCTTGCATCCAAAATACCCAGCTTCTTCGTTGCAAATCTTCGCAATAGCCTGCTATTACGTGCGATTTTCGCCTTGAATCTGAATATTTTGGCCTACAACCTACTTCGTCCAGAATTAATCAGAGATTCCTTAGTTGTATGACATGTGCTAAATAGCTTTTTGATTTTTAAAACGACTGGCTATTAACTGCACTAGTTTTAAATCAGAGCGCGGCAGCCTGAGTTCCAGTTTTGACAATTCGAGCCGTAAAACTCAAGGCTGCTTGACCCACTCCTGTGGCTACAGTATGCGTGTATATGTACATCGTATTTGGATATTGCCAGCTTTGGTCAGTATCGCATATTGATAGATGGGCGCTGACAACAACGGTATTCACCCAGCGTTAACAAGCTTTGGTTTAATGGCTGGGGCGGGCAGAATTGAGGACGCTTATGGTTGCAAAAGTATTTAAAAAGGTTTTCGGCACCAAAAATGACCGAGAGCTCCGCCGGCTGCGCAAAATAATCAGCGCCGTAAGTACGGCAGCGGCCGATGTTGAGGCCCTGAGTGACGGTGAATTGCGCGAGCAAACTGCAAAATTTCGAAAACGACTTGAAGAAAACGAAAATCTTGACCAGTTGATCCCCGAAGCCTTTGCCGTGGTTCGCGAGGCATCGAGTAGAACACTCGGCCTACGACATTTCGATGTGCAGTTGATTGGTGGCCTGGTCCTTCACGAAGGCAAAATCGCAGAGATGAGGACGGGTGAAGGTAAAACCCTGGCCGCAACCCTGGCGGCATACCTCAATGCATTGACAGGGGCGGGGGTGCACATTGTTACTGTCAACGACTACCTGGCACGGCGCGATGCCGAGTGGATGGCGCCGATATATAACGCACTGGGTATGGATGTCGGCATTATTCAGTCCTATGCAGGTGCCGGTGTCGCAAACTCTTTTCTGATAAAAGCTGTAGAGGAAGGAACGGCCGAGCTGGAGCCCGTTAGTCGTCAGCTGGCTTACGCTGCAGATATTACCTACGGCACCAACAATGAGTTTGGTTTTGATTATTTGCGTGACAATATGGTGTTGCGCCTACAGGACAAAGCCCAACGCGGCCTGGGCTTTGCGATTGTCGATGAAGTTGATTCTATTCTGATAGACGAATCACGTACTCCGTTAATTATTTCAGGAACCGCGCAGGACAGTTCTCATCTCTATAAGCGCACCAATGCCATTGTGCAATTGCTGGATATTGGCTATGAGCCAGACCAAACTGAGGCGCCTGACGAAGAGCAAAATATAGAGCAGGAAATCGACCGAGGTGATTTTGTCATTGACGAAAAATCCCGCCAGGTAGAGCTGACCGAACAGGGCCATGAAAAAGTAGAAAAGGTATTAGTTAAGGAAGGCTTGCTGGGCGAAGGTGAGAGCTTATACCAACCGGCCCACCTAAACCTGTTGCATCATGTCCACAATGCACTGCGTGCGCACAACCTGTTTCATAACGATGTCGAGTACATCGTGCAGAACGGAGAAGTGGTGTTGATCGACGAGCATACCGGTCGTACTATGGCCGGGCGCCGGTTATCTGAAGGCCTGCATCAGGCCATTGAAGCAAAAGAAGGGGTGCAAATCCAAAGCGAAAGTCAGACGCTCGCATCGACCACTTTTCAGAATTATTTCCGCCTTTACGACAAACTGTCAGGCATGACCGGAACCGCCGATACGGAGGCGTTCGAGTTCCAGCATATCTATGGCTTGCAGGTGGTGGTGATCCCCACCAATCAGCAGGTTGCCCGTGACGATCTCAATGACCTGATCTATCTTACCCAGCAGGAAAAATTTGCTGCGGTGATCGAAGATGTTCAGTCGTGTATTGATAAGGGCGCACCGGTTCTGGTGGGTACAGCTTCAATAGAATCGTCGGAAGTGCTGTCGTTGCTGCTAAAAAAAGCGAGCATTAGTCACCAGGTACTCAATGCTAAATTTCATGAAAAAGAAGCACAGATTATTGCCGAAGCGGGGCGACCGAGTGCCGTTACCATTGCTACTAATATGGCAGGTCGGGGTACAGATATCGTCCTCGGTGGTAAATGGGAGTTGGAGATTGATGAACTTAAGCAGCCAACGCAGGAGAAGGTTGAGCATATAAAAGCCGACTGGGCAAAACGTCATGAGCAGGTGATCGCGGCTGGCGGTTTGCATATTCTTGGCACCGAGCGCCATGAGTCCCGCCGCATTGATAATCAACTGCGCGGACGAGCAGGCAGGCAGGGTGACCCTGGTGTATCACGCTTTTATCTATCCATGGAAGATACCTTGATGCGCCTGTTTGCATCTGATCGCGTCAAAAATATGATGCGAGCCATTGGTATGGAGGATGGAGAAGCTATTGAACACCGCATGGTGACCAATGCTATTGAAAAGGCGCAGCGCAAAGTTGAAGGCCGTAACTTTGATGTTCGTAAGCAGTTGCTAGAGTACGATGACGTGGCCAACGATCAGCGTAAGGTGATTTACGAGCAGCGTAACGAGCTACTGGGTAGTGATGATATCTCGGCGATGGTCGAAGGTATTCGCCATGACGTTGTCAGTAAGGTGATCGATCATTCTGTTCCGCCGCAGTCGTTGCATGAGCAGTGGCTTATTGATGAGCTTGAAGAAAACCTGCGTACTGAATTCAACCTCAACTTGCCGCTGCAACAATGGCTTGATGATGATGAGCGTCTGAACGAAGAAAAGCTCAGGGAGCGTGTGCTCAAATCTGCAGACGAACTCTATGAGCAACGTTGTACAGAGATCGGCCCGGATATGAAAACCCTGGAAAAGCAGGTCATGTTACAGGTGCAGGACGATTTCTGGAAAGAACACCTGGCCAGTATCGACCATCTTCGGCAGGGAATCGGATTGCGTGCCTATGCACAGAAAAATCCCAAGCAGGAGTACAAACGGGAATCATTCGAACTGTTTCAGGATATGCTCGAGAATATAAAGCAGGAAGCGGTGCGCTTTCTCAGTCGCGTAGAAATTCGCAAACAGGATGAAGTGGAAGAGCTGGAGCGTCAGCGACTGGCTGAACAGCGTCAGCGGCAGATGGAGTTTGAACACGCGGCGGCCACTGCCATGGCGACAACAGAAATGGCGGCAAAAGAGGATGGTTCACCCGCACAGAACAGCTCCCAGCCTTTTGTCCGTACAGTCGATAAAGTAGGTCGCAATGCTCTGTGTCCCTGTGAGTCCGGTAAGAAATACAAACATTGCCACGGCAAGTTTGTGTAAGCCCTGTTGATTACAATAAAACTGTTTAAAAAACTGATTAAAACAAAACTGATTAAAGAAAAGCGGCAGGGTGATGGCTGTAGGTAGCGGGGAGTTGGCGTATATTCATCCGGTCGCAGGATTTCGACTTGGAGTGGCTAGCGCCGGAATTAAAACTCCCGGGCGTAAGGATCTGGTGTTGATGGAGTTGGCCCAGGGCAGTCAGATAGCGGCGGTATTTACGCGTAATGACTTTTGTGCCGCGCCGGTACAGGTCGCTAAAAAACATTTGCGCATAAGCCTGGAAAAAGGTCAGGGCATCCGTTATCTAGTCACCAATACCGGCAATGCCAATGCAGGTACGGGCGCTTCGGGCATCAATGATGCACTTGATATCTGTCAGTGTGTAGCTGAACTCGCCGGTGTCGATCTTTGTCAGGTATTACCTTTTTCAACCGGTGTCATAGGTGAATCCCTGCCGGTTAAAAAGATAATCACTACTTTGCCGGTGGTGATGGATACCCTGCAGGAAAATATCTGGCTGGAGGCGGCCGCAGGGATCTTGACCACGGATACACGGGAGAAGGCTGCCTCGAGGCAACTTAGCATCGGTGGTCAATTGATCACCATAAGCGGTATCGCTAAAGGCGCAGGTATGATCAAACCTGATATGGCCACTATGCTGGCTTATATAGCAACAGATGCCTGTATCGAACAATCCAGTCTGCAGGCAGCGCTCGACGATGCGGTGGATAATTCTTTTAATCGCATAACAGTGGATGGAGATACATCGACTAATGATAGCGTAGTGCTGGTGGCGACCGGGGCTAGCGGTGTCGCCCTGTTGCAGGAAGATGAAATTAAATGTTTTTATACCGCAGTAGCGTCAGTCTGCCTTGAGCTGGCTCAGGCGATCGTCAAAGACGGTGAGGGCGCTACCAAATGTGTGTCTGTGGTGGTTACCGGTGGTGCCGACGATAGCGAGTGCCTTGAGGTGGCTTATACAGTTGCTGAATCGCCCCTGGTTAAAACCGCGCTGTTCGCTGCCGATCCAAACTGGGGCCGGGTGCTAGCCGCAGTGGGGCGTGCTGGTGGGCGAAATCTACTCGTTGACCGCGTAAGAATCTGGTTTGATGATGTACTAATCGCGGAGCAAGGTGGCCGCGCCTCGAGCTATAGAGAGGAGG
>QNFP01000071.1 GCA_003645535.1 Gammaproteobacteria bacterium
GTTGCTTATTTAGTCATCTTAACTATTTCAGAAGTCTCTGCTAAAGCTTTCTCGCAATCGTCATCAACGGTGTCAGGGTTTGCCTTTAGACATTCCATTACCAGACCTGTACCCATCGGGACTTCGGCGCAATTGGACAATATATCGTCTTTGCATTCTTCTGCCACGTAATTCAATACTGCAACGACCTCTCTTAGCTTTATAGCTGACTCGTACAAGGTATGCCCACACCAACCCGATAGTTTGTCTTCATGCGCATAAAAACACGCGAGAAGCCGTCCATTACCTGGGGTAACCTGACTGCAGTAGGTCTTGATCTCATTTGCGCAAGCTTCTTCTACGTCGCCGACAATTTTTTCCAATGCGATTGCATTAGTTGTCAGTCCGCAAAGAACCAGTAAGGCAGGGAAAAATAATTGTCTAAAATTCATAGCGTTTTCTCCGGTGAGTCATCTGATATTCGGATCGCGGATTGTCTGGTAAAGAAGGTCAATTATCAATAGCTAGCGTGCTCGACTCCACCATGATCATTTCTAGCACCTCCTTTCTAAACACTTTTTTAAAAACTATGGAACTTGCAGGCAAAGGGCTTTATTCTCCACACTTGATAGCATGGCAGCCTTGAGACACCACCAGGGTAGTGTGGATGCTTCCCTGTAACAATTGCTTAAAATTTGCATTATTTGATGTACAGCCAACCTGAAATATAAGGAGATCGAATCATGAGGAAATACCTCATACCCTCAATTACATTTGCGCTACTGGTATTGCCTTTCACCTCAGCCTGGGCGGACAAATACAGTGATACGATCGACATCTTTAAACAGGCGGGTCAAAGCGGTAACTTCTTCGCCAATAGCTATGGTTATGCCGTTTTCCCAACTATCGGAAAAGCTGGCGTCGTTGTTGGCGGTGCCCACGGGTCCGGCAGGGTCTACAAACAGGGCACCCATGTTGGCGATACCTCGATGACACAGGTGAGCGTTGGTTTCCAGCTTGGTGGTCAGGCATTTAGCCAGATTGTTTTTCTCCAGGACGAGCGGGCTTTCAATGAATTTACCGGCGGGAACTTTGAATTTGGAGCGGGGGTCGGCGCTGTCGCTATTACCGCAGGCGCTCAGGCGACAACCTCAACAAGTGGTGCTTCGGCCGGTGCTAGTGGTGGCCGACATGATGCAACGACCGCCGGAGAATACTACAAGGGCATGGCTGTCTTTACGGTCGCCAAAGGAGGGCTAATGTTTGAATTGAGTGTCGCTGGACAGAAATTTAACTACTACCCTATTTAAGGCACCTCTCTCAATAATGATGGAACTGGGAGAAAAAGACCTTTATTCTTCGTGCGGCATAACTGCGCGTTTGCAGTGACCGCTGTACGAGCAACTAGTGCCTAACCGGGCTGTATAGCCAACATCAAATGTGAGGAAATAACGTCATGAAAGAAAAACTAATACCAATAATCATGTTGTTGCTGACGCTACCGTTTACTTCGGCGTGGGCCGATAAATACAGTGATACGCTTACCGTTTTCAAACAAGCAGGCGAGAGTAGTAATTTCATTGAAAACAGCTATGGATACGCCCTCTTTCCAACTATCGGAAAAGCTGGTCTCGTTGTTGGCGGCGCCCATGGTTCCGGCAGGGTCTACAAGCAGGGCGCCCATGTTGGAGATACGTCGATGACTCAGCTGAGCGTTGGTTTGCAGCTTGGCGGCCAATCTTTCAGCCAGATTATTTTCTTCGAGGATGAACGATCTTTCAACGAGTTCACCAGCGGAGACTTTGAATTCGGGGCCGGGATTGGGGTTGTCGCCATTACCGCTGGCGCTCAAGCTTCGACAACTACTGGCGGCACTTCGGCCGGCGCTAGCGGAGGCAAAAGCAATGCTACAACTGCTGGGAAGTATAACAAGGGCATGGCTATTTTTTCAGTTGCCAAAGGTGGCCTTATGTATGAAGCAAGTGTCTCTGGGCAGAAGTTTAGTTACACGCCGATTTGAATAAAGCCTGAAAAATTGCAAGCATCTTCCAGACATATGCGTGACACAGGGACGTGTCACTTTGCTCAAGGCTTTTTTTGATAATTGTTTTTAAATACAAAAAATTCTGGGAATAGCTTTTGCTGATTCACCCCAGGAAACATCCTGAAGTTATGCCAGGCAATCTTAGCCGCCAAACGCTTGTGAATAATTACTTACCAGGTTCAGGGCTGGATTCAGTGTCCTGGTCAGAGTCGGGTTCAGGGCTATCCTGCCCAGAGGCAGACGGCCAGAAAGCATCGAACACAGCAACCGCCACAGAACCGTATACGGCGATAACTACGAACAGAAACAGACGAGAATAAAAGGCGCCACCGGCTGCCGATCCGCCCTGGCTGTCGAGCACAGCAGGTGCTAAAACTATAATCATGGTGAGATAAGCATAGGACCACATGGAAAACTTCGGGTGCATCGCCGCACCCTGGAAAATGCGGGGGCCAAATAGTAAACCGGCCAGGCCAATCAACAGGGTATACATGAGCAGGGATGGCCAGATACTTAATATTTGCCAGGCGATAATGGCGCCGATACCACCCCATAATGTTGATTCCAGCATGGAGCGACCCATTTCCCGGCTACTGTCAGCACTGGCTTGCTGGCCCATGGATGCCACCTTAACCATTACCGCCGTATAGCTTGTGCTGGCACTTGAGAATAGAAACAACAGGGTCATCGGAAAAGTGATGAGCATGGCTCGCAGCGCTCTTCTGCGGGCGACCCGCAGGTCAGGCTTCGATGGTGCAGGCGCTTTAGCGGGCGCCGCAGGCCCGACCATAAGATCGGGCAGGAGGGCATGGGCGATCCAGACAAACGTCAGCCCAAACAGTGCACCCAATACCAGGCCCTCGGCCAGAGGAAAGATCATATCGATGCTGACACTGCCGATGGTTACAACCAAAGTCAGGCCGACTGTCATGAATGTGCCCATGATGGGCGCGCCACCACGGGTAGTGAAGTAGAAACTGTAAAACAGGGCCAGTGCGACCAGCAGGATACCCACCGGGCGGAGGTGTTCGAGAAAGGGCAGCAGAATCAGCGCGCCTAACAGCAGCGGTGAAACCAGTGCCGTAACAAACTTTGCGCCGCCTTTTAAGCCTGGAGGCGGAACGGGTAAGGCCAGCAGCACCAGGGTAAACACGGGCGCGAGAAACGACATTGGCCATGCGACAACCTGCGAAAACAGCAGAGAGAGAGCGGTGCCCAGTGCCAGGCGCAGGATACGTCGACTGGCGATATCCGCGTCGTTTACCGGGATCAGCCCAGTTATCTTTGCCTGGGTATTTGTATCGGCTGTGGACTCGTTCGGCACGGGCTTATTTACAACGGATTTAGTAGGCATAGGTGAATATGGATACCAACCTGAGGTAGAGGCTGGCGACGGTATTGAACAGCCAGTCTTCGCCGCTATAGACTACAACCGACGCCTGGGAGCCAACCTTGAGTTTACCTTTGTACTTATCATCGGATAACTGGAAGTCAATCAATACCGGAAAACGTTGGGCGCTACGCAGCCAGCTGCGGTCATTGTCGATGGTAGGCAAGCTTCCCAGTGCCGCCGTATCGACGGCGACGCCAAAACCCATATCGCGAATAGTGCCTTTAATTACTCGTCCGGGAAGCATATCGAAGACGATAGCGACTTCGTCATTGGGGTCGATGTTACCAAGGTTGTTCTCGGTAAAATCAGCCTGCACCCAGATTGTGTCGGTAGCGATAAAGGTCATTTGCGGTGCACCTGCTGCGGCATAATTACCTTTGTCGAGGCGTACGCCGGTAACGACACCGTCTTCCGGAGCACGCACTGTCGATCGTTCAAAATCGAGCCTGGCCTGCCCCAGAGCGGCGAGGGCTTGCTGAATACGAGAATTGGCCTCGCCCTCTGTGCCTCTGTTCTGAATTGCCTGTTCCAGGTTGGCCTCTGCCGCCGCTACACTGCCCTGGGCTGCCGCCAATGAGGCTTCGGCCGACTCCAGTCGACGCTCGGATATCGCATCTGGATCTTCCTTACGGATGGTGCGCATACGTACTGCATCCTGTTTTGCCCGGGTCAAATTGGCTTCGGCTGAGCTTAGTGAGGCCCGTGCCGCGTCCACTGCGGCCGTTGATGCGCCGAGTGCCTGCCTCGCGGATTCGAGATTGGCCTCGGCTGTTTGCACGGCGAGGTGGTAGCGATCAACGTCAATCTGGAACAGCTTCTGGCCGGCTTTT
Organism: Gammaproteobacteria bacterium; assembly: GCA_003645535.1. Taxonomy (GTDB): domain Bacteria; phylum Pseudomonadota; class Gammaproteobacteria; order Pseudomonadales; family Porticoccaceae; genus HB2-32-21. The sequence continues at coordinate 4,247 of QNFP01000071.1, forward strand.
ACGGGCTGATTATTACCGACAGAAACCTCGGTGACGGTGCCTGAAACCTCTGGAGCAATAGGTACCACCAGTGCGTGTACTCTGGCCTGGGAGGTATAGGGTGTGATGCGGTCTGAGCGAAGATGCCAAATAAGTAGCAGCAAACAAACGCCCAGAATAATAAAGGTCCATTTGCGCACAGGATCCATATGCGGAGAACCTGGAATGCCAGTTTCTTCTGATTTCGCCTGATCGACTTGATCTGACATTTTTTTGTATTTCCTTCGTTAAAATTGATTTGCCGGTTTATGAATCAGGACTTACCAGTCGGGCCAACGTATACCGTCTTTTTCATCGTCCGATTTCTGGTAACCCGTTTCAAGCAGGTCACCCCAGTTAGTACGTTCCTGCATAGTTTTCTGGGTGTCCGGGGCGATCATAGGTAGACCCGCGCGATCCTCCCAGCCACCACCCAGGGCTTTATAGAGTGCTATCAGGCTGCGAACCTTGTCGCTTTGGCTGGTAACGTAGCGCTGCTGCTGGCTGAACAGCGACTGCTGTGCATCCAGGACCCGCTGGTAATCGGAAAACCCTTCACGAAAGCGTATCGTGGCTAACTCATTGGAGCGTTTCGACGACACTACCGTTTTGGCCAGGAGGGCGCTCTGTTGCGTGCTGCCATTAAAACCGGCCATCGCATCCTCTGCCTCACGCGCGGCCTGCAGCACGGTTTCGCGATAGTTGACCAGTGCCTGTTGCAGACGAGCATCCTGTACGCGGATATTGTTCCTGATCCGACCGTAACTCAGAAAGGGCCAGGTAAATGATGGACCAACGGTATAGGTGATTGCATCGGAATCGAACAGGTCACCAAAATCGTCGTCGACCGGTCCACCTGCTGCCAGGCCGATGGAGCCAATCAGGCTGAAACTTGGGTAAAGATCCGCTTCGGCCAGGCCGACCAGTGCATTCTGCGCTATTGCCTGCAATTCGGCCTGGCGAACATCCGGGCGCCGGCGCAGCATATCGGCAGGGAAGCCCACCGGAATATCCACCGGGATGACTGGAATGGCCTGGGGGTCTTTTTCTTGAGTCAGCAAAGCAGTAACCGTGCCGGGAGCCTGCCCCAGCAAAGTAGATAGCGCATTGCGAGCCTGTTTAAGGGAAATTTCAAGTGCGGGGATAGTGGACTGAGTGCTTAACAACAGGGAGTTTGCCTGTTGCATGTCTAGTCCGGAATCCTGTCCGTTGCGATACAACACCTCGGTGATTGCATAGCTGTGTTGTTGAATGCGGATATTCTCCTGTGATATTCGCTGCTGTTCCTCAGTCGAACGGATTACCGTATAGGTGTCTACTACCTGGGCCGTGAGTATAACAAGCACCTGATCGTAGGCGGCGATAGATGCCATAAATGCCGCATCTGCGGATTCGATACCGCGGCGAAAGCGACCCCAGAAGTCGATCTCCCAGGCCGCACTTAAACCCAGGTTGTACTGCCAGTAATTGGAAGTGGAGCCGCTGCTGTCAGGCGGCGATATATTAGTGGCACTTCCGTTTAGGCGTTGGGACTGTGGGTACAGGGTGCCGATTGCAACGCCCAGTTGAGCTCTGCTTTCCAGTACGCGCAGGCCGGCTATTTCCAGCGTATTGTTGTTTGCCCGGGCAGACTCGACCAGTTCATTCAAAATCGGGTCGTTAAAAACTTGCCACCACTTGACTACTTGCTGAGGCGTCGACTCAAGGCCCTGTTCTGTGGGTTCTGACCATTGCGTAGTCGGGTTAATTTCTGGTTGAACAAAATCAGGTCCCACCGGTGCACAGGCATTGAGCAAAATGGGCAGCACTGAAATAAACAGCCTGAGCAGCGGCGGTTTATTGACTCCTGAGCGCAAAATCGAAGCTACCCGGTTGATTCGTTATGGTTTCCAGCGGGTTGATGCTGCTGACGTACGATGGCTTGCATGATTGAAAACATGGTACCTGCGGTAAGCCCAAACATGAGTACGCCACTGGCTGCCTCAAGCGCACCGAGCAGACGCCACTGCTCACTCATAACGATATCCCCATAGCCAAGTGATGCGAAATTAACAGTGGAATGATAGAACGCCGTAGCAAATACCTGGAATTCACCCACGTACACAAATAACCTGGCCCAGATAGTGATCTGCACCAGGTTACCGGCAAACAAAACCGCTAGCGAAAAGGTTAATGTCCAGATATGCCTGGCGGCAGTCGCTTTGTTTTCGTTATGTTCTCGTCTGTTTACAAACAAGCGAATCAAAATAAGCACCGCTATAACCTGGATAACCATATTCACCAGGATGGTCAGGATGCCAGCGAGCAAAGGTATGAGCATGCTTTCCCCTATGATTCAGCCAGTTTTTATAAAAGAGCAACCGTCATAACACGAGCACCGTCGGCCTTTATCGCCCTGTCGGGCAACAGCAATAATAGCTCATTCGCTAACACCCAATGACTGAACATCCGGGGAGTCTCCTGACTCAGAAGCTATTTCAGCGTCAGCATCTGCCTCGCCTATCACCAGCCAGGCCTGGAACAGTTTGTAGCCCATAGCGAGAACCACAGCACCAACAAACAAACCGATGATGCCAGACATGATCATACCGCCGATAGCACCGAGCAAAATAACCAGCATGGGTGCTTCAACGCCGCGACCCAGCATGATAGGTTTTAGTACCATATCCATGAATGACACCATAACGCTCCAGATCATAAAGATCACAGCGACTGTCGTCGACTCAACCGAGAACACATAAAAAATGATGGGCCCCAGAATGACCCATGGGGGCAATTGGGCGATAGCTACGATGAGTACCAGCAATGCCCACAATCCGGCTGCCGGGACACCAACGGCGATCATTCCGATCCCTGCCAAAGTCGCCTGGATTAAAGCGATACCAAGCACACCAACCGCCACACTGCGAATGGTTGCCACTGACAGGTTTAGCAATTCGCTACCGTGTTCACCTGTCAGACGTCTGAAAAACCGCTGCATGGCCGCGGCAGCTGCTTCCGCATTGGACAGAAATGCGGCGGCTATCAGTATCGAGAAGACTAACTGTAAGATGCCGAGCCCGACCCCCGCTACTTTGCTGAGGATAGTGGTGCCTACAGCTTTCACCTGTTCAGCATTATCCTGTAAAAACGCAGTGAAATTTACAGCGGCCTCGTTCCAGGCCGAATAAACCTTTTGTCCAATCAACGGCCAGTCCTTGACGGCGTCCGACGGTGGCGGAATCTCGACAGTGCCATCAGCAATATGTTGTCCCAGGCTGGTAGTGCTTTCCACCATGGAGCCAGTGAAGACCACTGTCGGAACAATGACAATGCCCAGCCCTATTAACGTAACGATCATGACGGCCAGCTTCTTGCTCCCCCCAATGGCAGACTGCAATTTCAGGAAAGGCGTGTAGCTCGCAATGGCAATCACCGCTCCCCAGATGATCAGCGATATAAAAGGCCTCAGGATCAGCAGGCCCCAGGCCAGAACAATGAAGATCAAACCCAGGTTTATAGCTATTTCGACAGCCTGTTTTACCGGCGCTCTACCGTTCTGATGATTTGACGCGTCCATGTTGGTTCTCCTTTGGAGATCAGTCTATGGTTGGTGCGGCAAGCATACATCATCAGAAGTTAATTATTAAACTGGCAAACCGGGCTCACTTAATCGTCAAATTCAGTTCGCCTCAAACTCATATATTCCAGGCGAGCAGCTAGCTAACTAATGAGCAGTTCAAACAACCAGCCAGTCATGCTGATTTATTTAATTGTCGTCCCTTAAATCTGGCGTAATTGGGGAAAATTCCTTGATTAAAACCTCGGGTAACTACCTAAATTAAGTGGGGCTTGCAGAAAGCCCGGGCATTGATTACCCTTGCCGCCGATTACGGATCATGGATCCGGATTTGTTGGCGCTGAATAAAGCACAATTACTGATTTTCCACCTAACTGAACGGGTAACCTGAACATGAGAATTTTAAACGCCATGATTGTCGCTGCTTCTTTAACTATAGCTGCCAGCCCCGCGCTGGCAGGCGACGCCGATGCAGGCAAAACCACGTTCGACACCAAAGGCTGTGCGGGCTGTCATGGTGCGGGCGGTGCCGCTCCTACAGAAGGCAACCCAAAACTGGCTGGCAATGACGCGGCAACCATTAAAAAAGCTCTCACCGATTTCAAAAGTGGCGCCCGTAGCAATCCTGTCATGAATGGCATGGCCGCCATGCTCAACGATGCAGAGATCGATAATGTCGCAGCATATATTGGCGCGCAATAATAAGCTGCAACTAAACGCGCTGTCAGTCTGAGATACAGAGGTGGATTGTGTAAGGAAGCCTCTGAATCCTGGACTGCCTTTCAAAACAGTCCAATTCAAATTTACTTTATTTTAAAAACGAATATTGTAATTGGTGATAATCCGAAAGCCGTTGATATCCTTTGCATCCTTCGCGACGTGGCTGTTTTTCTGGTTGACTTCCACGTAGCGAAAAAACACTGACAGGCCATTCAGCGGGCCATTCTGAAAAGTGTATTTTAAGTTCAGGTTCCACTCGCTTTGGTCCGGACTGGCATCAGCACCGCTATCGTCGGTATTGCCGGTAGTCAGACTGGTTCCAAGATTCCAGCCCGGTAGATTCCACGCCGCCAGGTCTTTATCGATGCCAAGGAGATAGGCCTTCTCGCCAGTACGATTAAAATCCTTAACCATCACCGAGGTGTAACCTGGAACAGATCCCCAGCCGGAGCGGATTCTGTCGCCGTTATACAGGGTATAGGCCAGCGTTGTGGTTATCTCCGAAGTTTCCCACAACAGTTTGGTGCCGTAATGGTTACCACTAAAGTCGCCCCCCAGTTCATCTCCAACAGAGGACTGGTGAGTGTACTGTGCAGAGATAATTACTGCGGAATCATCGTTCAGATCAATGTGGTGATTATATTCCCCATAGATCATACCGAGCGCATCGGGCGCGTAATACCCAAATACGCCGCCATCGTGCCCGGCATTATCATCATAGCGCGCCCCTGCTACGCGAATAGCATCGTCGCCATTAATACCAGCACGATCGTAGGCTTCTTCAAAATCGGTACTGGTTCGGTCTTTAATGCGAGTAATATAAGCGCCACCAAAATCTAGTTTTTCACTGAAGTTATGGACAAAATATGCCCCCTGAAAACTGTTGGGTATCATCCGAATATCGTGCTTGTTGATATACGGTATGTTCATTTCAAAGCGCCCCAAACGCAAAGTGGAACGTTCTCCCAGTTTTACGTTAGCGTAAATGCTTGAAAAGCCGCCATAACTTTTCTGCCCATCCTGTAACAAGCCTGTACCGTCTTTGTTCCTGTCACCCACGACCTTTTGTGAAGTGTAGGCAGTAGCACTAAACTGAACTAAATCCCACCAATAACCAGACTTCCAGGTTAGCCAACCACCCGTTGCCAGGGCCTGTTTATCCGCTTCCTGATCTGTATTACGGTCGAGAAAATAACTGCGAAGATGCAGCTCCCAATGTTGATCTTTTAAAACAGGCGGCTCTTCAAAAGCGGCTTCTAGCGGTGAACGGATGTCATCCTCCCTCAGGTAATCTGGGCCGGCCTCGTCGGCATAGGAGATACCGTTGACAGAAAAGCCTGTGTAAACAGCCATCCCCAGGCACGCCCATTTAATTCCTTTCAATTTCTGGTTGATGCTGACAATCTCGTTTTGTTGGCTCTCGATGAAACCTGGTTGGTTCATAGCAGCAACAGCATATGGAAAAAATTTGATACCACTACGATCGCCCTAACTGATTCATATTAAGTCGACTTAATTAATCGAACCTTTTATAAGGTTGCTTGCCAACATAGCTGGCTCTATAGTGTAACTTACTAGCTGAAAAACCCTTCACAATAGTTGGCAGGTAAGCAATAGAATTATGGAAATAGTAGTTGACGGTAGTCAGGTCCTGGTCACTAGCATTGTAGTCTGGTTTCTTGGCGCATCCATTAATCGGAAAGTAGCTTTTCTAGATCGTTATAGTATCCCGGTCGCCGTCACCGGCGGTTTGATCTGTAGCACTTTAGTGGCTTTGGCCTACGTTTTTGCAGACTGGAAAATCAGTTTTGATATGGCAATGCGTGACACTTTACTGCTGATTTTCTTTAGTACCATTGGCCTTACTGCGAAATTGCGCTTGTTGAAAGAAGGTGGCAAAGCTCTGGCCTTACTACTGTTGATCGCTACGTTTTTTCTGGTCATACAAAATGTAACGGGTGTGCTGCTTATAAAAAGCATGGGACAGCACCCAGCGTATGGTTTATTTGGTGGCAGCGTTTCTTTTGCAGGTGGTTACGGTACCGCCATCGCCTGGGGTGGTGTCGCAGAAGAAGCTGGCTTAAAAATGGCAAAAGAAATTGGCATTGCCTTCGCTACATTTGGCCTGATTGCCGGGGGCATCATCGGTGGCCCAGTTGGTGAATTCCTGATCAAACGACAGAAGCTTAAACCCCTGCCGGACTCCGACGCTGCAGCGCCCCTGGAAAAAATCAGCGGGGATGAAGCGACGGCGGTATTAGCGCCGCCTATTAGTAGCGTGCTAGGCACGATAATGCTGTTAGCGATATGTGTGGGAGCGGGTGACCTGGTCAACAAGATGCTGTTCTCCCACGGTGTTACCCTGCCGGGATTTCTGACCTCAATGATGGTGGGCATTATTCTTACCAATGGCGCAGATCTGTTAAAAGTTGAACTAAGCGATACTGCTTTGGAGCGAGGGGGTGAACTAAGCCTGCAGTTATTTCTGTGCATGAGCCTGATGAGTATTCAGTTATGGACTCTGACCCAGGCTATTGGTCCGATACTCATCGTGCTCGGCGCGCAAATCGTGGTGATGACTGCCTTTGCGACCTGGATTGTTTATCGGTTTATGGGCAGAGATTATGATGCGGCGGTGATTGCCTCGGGGTTTACCGGCCTCGGCCTGGGTGCGACACCTGTTGGTATCGCCAATATGAACGCCCTGACATCTAAATACGGCCCGTCACCGAAGGCCTTTCTGGTTATTCCTCTGGTCGGCGCATTTTTTATTGACCTGGTAAATGCACTGGTCATCAAGTTCTTTGTGGCCCTGCCTATAATGGCCCCCGCAATAAGCCAGGCACCAACATAAAAGTGCTCACCAAAAAACTCGCCAGAATGAAGTCTATACGACAGCGCTAATGCCTGAGCTTAAGTGTGTGCTGCAAGGGAAGCCAGTGGCGATTTTGACGACTTTACTGTTGAAAATCATATGGCCTTCATACAAGCTGATTTTCTAAAGCGTGCTAGAATACTCTCCGTTTTAAGTCTCTGCAGGGATAATCCATGAAAAAATCGGCACTCATTATTGGTATGGCAACAGCGTTAATCACCCTCCCCCTTCATGCCAATGTCATTATTGATCCAGAAGGTGTGGAAATGGGTCAATATCAACGAGACCTGAATGAATGCCACCAGATATCACAACAGGTTCAGCGCACTGGTGCATCCTCCGCGCTTAAGGGTGCTGCCCTTGGCGGCGCACTTGGAGCCATAACGGGTAACAGTAGCAGAGCAAAAAAAGCTGCCGGCGCGGGGGCCGTTGTGGGTGGTGTTGGTAGCCGAGCAAGCACCAATGCTGAACGGGATAGAGTAGTTAAAAACTGCATTAGAAACAAAGGTTACACTGTACTTAACTAAAAGGACCTTGACCAAAGGATTCTTGACCAAAGGATTCCTGATTAAATGATCCTTAACTAAAATTCGCTGACTGGAGCTTATACAGCACACCGCGAATAACTGTCATCAGCTGAGCCACCGAGAGAGATGGATTATTATTAGCCTATCCATAACTTCGTTGGCTAAGCGATTGCAGAGTAGATTGCCGGTCGGTGCTCAAAGGTTTAGCGACAACTTTAGTATATCGGCAATAAATATCCTGTCTGGTTAATTCACATCATTTCAGAGTTGACATAATTTTCTGGCAATCACGCTGATATTTAACTTGGTGAATTCCGTTAGCCAGCGACTCTGCCGGCGGTTATCATTCACCTCCTGTCGATCCGGTCGAGCGCACTTTGGCGCTTTTCATTTTCAAATCTCTCTGGTTTCCGCCATCACCGTCCACTCGAATTAGTCTGGAATTTTGTTATGAATTTTACGCATTTGCTGCAACCTCTCGACCTCGGCTTTACCACCATTAAAAACCGCATCATGATGGGCTCTATGCACACCCGCATGGAGTTGATCGACCGGCCCTACGAGCGACTGGCAGCTTTTTACGGGGAACGAGCCAAAGGCGGTGCAGGCCTGATCGTCACCGGGGGTTATGCGCCCAATGACAGTGGCGTCATCGAAACCGGTGCGCCGGTTTTTGACAGCGAGGATGAGATTCCAAACCACCGCCTGGTCACTGACCGGGTTCATGCCGAAGGCGGCAAAATTCTGATGCAGGTATTACATACCGGCCGCAACGCCAAAATCGATCAGCCGGTCGGCGCATCGGATATTCCATCACGAATCAATCCCTGCACCCCTCATATTTTGACCAATGAAGAGATCGAGCAGATTATCGAAGACTTCGCCCATTGTTCCCTGCTGGCCAAACAGGCCGGTTACGATGGCGTTGAAATCATGGCCTCAGAAGGTTATTTAATTAACCAGATGCTGGTCACCCGCACCAACAAGCGCACCGATCAATGGGGTGGTAGCTACGAAAA
>QNFP01000072.1 GCA_003645535.1 Gammaproteobacteria bacterium
CTGGAGTCTGGAGTCTGGAGTCTGGAGTCTGGAGTCTGGAGTCTGGATCTGGGCGCCGGTGCAGGAATTGTTTCACAAATGAATTTCAAGGGTATTGCCTCTCGAGTTTGTGGAATTGATCCGGATGAGAGGGTTTTAAGCAACCCTATTCGCATGTAGATGATGCGGCGGCGCTATTGCGGAACTATCAACTGATTTGACACGTCGTGACCCAGATATCTACCGCGAAAGGCAGAGCACTCGCGATCAATTGTTTATCAGTACGCTCAAGTCTTTGGTGTCCGTTGGTACGGAACGCATGCTGGTGGAATTTGGTTAAGCCAATCTTGTTGAAAAAGCCTTGCAGCAACCTGACGAGGTCAAACAGACACTTGAGAAAGTTGGTACCGGCGGCCTGGTGCCTATGGTAGAAGCGATTCGCTCGAAGTTGGGTGAGCTTAATCCTCTGGGCTACTCGAAAGTGTGGGTGGGCTATATTCCCAGGGGGCGATGAATGACTTGCTGTCATGCAAATGGAATTGCTGGGCTATTCTATGACAGAATAGCGGGGTAGAATCAAAAAACGGTATTTATCATGAAACCCCAAAAAATCGAAGATGAGGCGCTACATTTACCTAAAGAAGAGCGTATAGCTCTAATTCAGAAGTTAATTTTAAGCTTTGATACGCCATCTACGGAGGAGTTGCGGGAAGACTGGTTGTTTGAGGCCAAACGTAGAGCGGCTGCCCTCGACGATGGTAAACTACAGGCAGTGCCTGGTGATGAGGTTATTAAAAAGGCTCGAGCTCTTATCAAGTGATTTATGAGTTTCATCCTGAGGCTGAAGCAGAGTTTCTGGAATCTGTGGGTTTTTATGAATCAAGAGTTAAAGGGCTTGGAGAGGCATTTGTTGACGAGTTTGAATTTACTATAAATCGGGTTTGCGATGTTCCGAAACAACATCAGATTGAATGTGAGCCGGACATTCGCCGCGCTTCATTACAGCGTTTCCCATTCGCTCTAATTTACAGAGAAAAACAATCTAAAGTTCAGGTGTTGGCAGTCGCTCATAACCGTCGGCGGCCGCAGTATTGGTTGGGCCGATACGGGTAATAATCTATTGGGCGTCGCGATTGACGTTGCTATTTACTTGTTGTTGATTGCGTATGTGCTGGGCATATGTGCGAGAAAGGGATTTGCCACTTTACCTTGATGAATTGCAGTAGACGCATTGTTAAATTCTATGAAATTTTCTGATTTTCTTCCCTATATCACCCCTCATCGCCGGGTGTTGTTTTCTATTTTGGGACTTTTACTCGGCGGTAGTTTGCTGACTTTGCTTAACCCCTGGATCGCGGGGCAGTTAACACTTTCATTACTGGGAGATGGCGAAAGCTTTTTTCCGAATATTCGATCAATGTTGCTGGTTTGGCTTGGTTTAATCGCGTTGAAGGCGGTGCTGAATTTTGGCACTCAGTATATGGTGGGTGCGACGGGGGAGACTATCACGGCGAGTTTGCGCACCCGCTTGCATGACCATATGCAGGTCTTGCCGATGACTTATTATCATGAGCAACGGCCGGGGGATATCCTGGCCTTGCTCAGTAATGATGCTGAAGCCATCAGTCGCTTTGTTACCGAGACTCTGGTGCAGTTGCTGCCCTTATTGCTTACCTTTGCAGGTGCTTTTGTGATGATGCTGTTGATCGCGCCATCGATTGCATTTTTGGCTGTGCTGTTACTGCCGCTTTATTTTATTGCCATGAAAGTTATTGGCCGACGTATTCGACCACTTTCGAAAGAGTGGATTGATTCCTATGCAGATATGATTGCTTTTGTGGAGGAAAACCTGGGTTTGATCCCTGCGATTAAGGCTTTTAATCGAGAGGCCTGGGAAGCGAGGCGCTTTAAAATAAGAAACTCGCGCCTGTTGGGGGTATCTAAGCGCCAGTTATTTATTCAGTCGATTTTATCCCCGGCAATAACATTTTTGGCAGGGCTTGGCCTCCTGGCATTGTTATGGCTGGGCAGTTTACAGCTTGAAAGTGGCGACTTATCTGCGGCTGATCTGGTGAGTCTGTTACTTTATGCCGCGCTGCTTACATCTCCTATCGGGAGTTTAGCCAATGTTTATGGTCAGGTGCAGCGGGCCCGTGGTGGGGCAGAGCGAATTCTGGCTTTTTTTGCCGTGCAGGCGGAGCCTCGGGGCGAGGATAAACCTGATCTACAGCCTGTAAGTAGGCGAATCAGGTTTGAAAATGTGGGTTTTTCTTATCCTCATGGGAGCGAAGTGCTCCGCGATTTAAGTCTTCAAGTTGAGGCTGGTGAAACCATCGCAATAACGGGTAAAAATGGTGCCGGGAAAAGCACCCTGATTCATTTGCTGATGAGAATGATGGACCCAGATAAGGGACGTATTCTATTCGATGATACCGATATACGAGATGTTTCTACGACCAGTTTACGCGCTCAAATAGGTCTGGTTGCGCAACACACTTTATTATTGAACGGCACCGTTAGCGAAAACATTGCCTATGGTCGGCCACTCTCTGGGCCGAGTGAAGTGGAGCAAGCGGCGCGGGCTGCTCACGCCCATGAATTTATTACGCAGTTGCCAGACGGTTATCGGACAGTGATTGGGGATCAGGGTTTGAGACTTTCAGGAGGGCAACGCCAGCGGGTTGCCCTGGCGAGAACGTTGCTCAAAGACCCGGCTGTTCTAATTTTGGACGAAGCCACCTCTATGTTTGATCCATTAGGCGAGCAGGGCTTTATTGAAGCGTGTCGTCGATTGTTAACTGAAAAGACGGTGATATTGATTACCCATCGGCCAGCGAATTTGGCATTGACGGACCGGGTGTTGGAGCTAAAGGATGGTAGTCTACATTCAACAGATAAATACGAGGTGGGTCGGGAACAATTCGAAATGGATGAGCAGTGAGTGCTATCGGATGCCTTTGTCTGTTTCCCGAATGGCTCAATACTGTATTTGAAGCGACGACAGGCCTTGCCAATCACATACCATGTTCTGATAAAAACCATTTTTTTAATACCAGAAGTGGTAGCGATTTTGCAGGAAAATGCGAACTGGATGCGATATTTATTTTGAGTGATTTCGCTGACGAATCAGTTGATGCCGTTTTGATCGAGCCTGGTTTCGGAATCGAGGTAACATTGATCACTAAGATGGGAAGTCGATTAGTTGATGATTGACCCATTAAATGGACATGCCTTACGCGACCAACTAAAATAACGCTGTGCCGACAAAACGTAAGTAAATAATGCTGTAGGGAGAAGATGATGGATCGACAGGAAGAGAACAAGCAACCGGATCATGATCAAGAGAAGAAGATTTATCGTCGCCCAGAGCTATCCGTGTTTGGCTCAATCACGTCCGTGACGAAGTCCAATGCCAACGGGCCTTCCAGCGATAATGGTAATAATGCGATGGGGTCGTAATACCATCTAATAACCATCTAATAACCATCTGTTAAGCAAGATGGCTCTCATGTTAATGTAAAGTAGAATTGGGTCGGTCAGACAATTACTTAATTTGGGATAAACATTCAAATCTATGTAGTCGCCTAATTGATTGCTAAGTCTCCCGCTTTCCTCCTGGTTTGATCCAGAACATTGGGGCATGTCTCGTCGGAGAAGGGAATGCGTCAGATTACCTAGAACTGTTTTCGGCCTGTTAATGATTGCGTTGGGTAGCTTGTCTTTAAAAGCTTCACGCAAAATATGCTTCTTAAATAGCCACGGTAGGGCTGGCACAGATGATAAAAATTCAATCAGCCGCGGGTCGAGAAACGGATCGCGGTGATCTGAAAATGCAAAGTCACTGTTTGTGATCAAGTCATTCGTACACCACCCTGGCTGTACAAGAGATTTATCAAGTAGTGTGTTACGACATTGGGCTTGACTTTGTTTTGTTCGTGGCTGCCACATAGCGGCCCACAGTTCTTGTAACTCAGCTTTAGATTCAAAATCAGGGTTAATCCAGGCTGGATATGGGTAGGGTGATCGGTCGCTCCCCCGAGTATGCAATGATTTCGTTTTTAGCTTCTTTTTAATGCCCGCGCCCCAGCCGGGTATTTCAGCGTATCGTTTTGTCAATTTAATTAGCTCAAGTAACACTACAGGGGCTGATGATTCCCTAAATATTTCTGGTGTTGCGGGGTAACTGAGCAGATTGTCTCCAGCTTCGCCGGTTAACACTGTGCGACCTAAAGCGCGTATGCTCTTTTCGAAATGCAGCCAATAACCAGAGTGGCCGTACTCAATGGGGCGGCTCGTCTTAATCGTGTTGGAAAAAAGCGGGAAATTATCCGCAGCGATGACATGTTGGGAGATATCTAGTTTTTTCGCGGCAAGTCCTGAATAGTAACGCTCTTGACAGGGGTGGACTTCGTCGTAAACACGGGTAATAGCTGTTGGCGCATTAGATGATGTTTGTGAGCCCTGTAATTCAACAGCCGTGGCAGCGATAGCGGAAGAATCCATGCCGCCGCTTAGAGAAATAACAATGTCATCACAGCGAATTCGATCGCTGACAGCTATTTTGAATATTTCATAGAAATGCTCTAAATAGCTATTCTTATTAGGGTAGCGAAGTAAGGTGCTCTCAACGGGCAGGTTCCAATATCGTTTAATATGGAGTTTCTTATCAGATAAAGTCAGGGTATGTGCGGGCCGTAGTACATTAACGTCAGCGAACGCTGTGATTGATTTATTGAGCCATTCATGGTCACCGAATAACAGAAAGCCTCCGATAGCCTGGTCATTTAGTCGCCTCGTAATGGCAGGGTGCGATAGCATGCATTGCAGACTATTGCTCACTACGAAATTATTCTTTATTCGGGCGTAATACAGTTGGCGCATACCAAAACGATCTTTCGCGCAAAACAACTTGTTTTGGAGCTTATCCCAGATTGCGAATGCATAATCACCCAGTAGGTTCTCGGTACACTGTTCCCCCCACTTTCGGTAAGCGTGTAAGACCAGCTGTGAGTCGGGTGTACGATCCAGATTTATTTTATTGGTGATTCCCAGGCGTCCCAGGAGGTCTTTTCGGCCGTCAATGCGTATGTGCCCAGTAATCCATGCATTGCCATCCAGAGTAGCTGGTTGATGTTCGTATTGAGATTCACGTGTGGTTTGGAACAATGTATGACCGAGTCCAATGGCGCCTTCCTGCCACACCTGTTTTTTATCCGGACCTAACCGCTCTAATGAGTTGGTCAACATTTCCAACAAGCTACTATCGATGAGCGTGCCGTCCGTATTGACTAGCGCAATAAAACCGCTCATCAAAAGGTTCCCTTGGGTGATTCAGGTATCTTTAAGTTGCTCGATGGTTTTGTTATCTCATTTTTTGCATCGGCTAGCAGTAATTCGAATGTCTCGCAGATAGTAGAAATATTATTTGTGGGATACAGTTTTTTTATTTTGACGCAATTCACTAAATTGCCTAGAAAACGGAACTCCTGTGTTTTCATGTGGGTATCGAGCAAGTCGTTTCGGTAAGTGTTCGCTGCTAGATGAGCGACCGATTTGACTCCAGAAAAGTCCACAATTGAAGCGGCGCTAGTATTTGGACGGCTCCAGTCAATAATATAAATAACCTTAAGCTGCGCGGTGTGCGAATAGAATTGGTAGTCATTGCCTGCCAGATCGAGATAATGTTTATCCCAACCCGGGGCTAACAGCGGCAGTTCGTCGGGAAGGTCAGGATTGTTTTTGAAGGTATTAGGAAGTAGGCGCAGTCGGCTATAGCCAGGATGTGCCAGAACGGCATCTTCTTTATTCGTCATGGCAAGAATGTCATCACTCAGAATTGGATATCCGGCGGCGGTAAATGACGCTGCTAGCGTAGATTTGCCAGCGCCTGACGGCCCCGCAAAAGCAATTGCATCAGTTCCTAGTACGATGCTACTAGCATGCAAACAGGTGATTCCGCGCAGCCGAAGCATAAAACCGATAATGGGGCCTAACAAATAAACAGAGGCGTCTTCAAGCGACAAAGATTTCCGCCATTGACACCAGATATGGGTTGCTCGTCGATCAACGATAAACTCAACGCCCCAGCCGTAACGAAAATAAAAATATTGCCCGTTTGCCAGTGTATAGACGACAAGATTAAAGGGCGCATCAGCCGTGTCTCCAGGATCGATGAAATATTGTGGCCAGGGCTGCGGGGTTCCATGGATGATCTCATCAGGGAAATTGCTCATCTGGATTTTTATATCCATTGCCTGATGACTGATTTCTTCTGCCTCTAGTCCCGGAATTCTAACATCGGACCCAAAACAAATCCCGTACACGTGGTAAAAGTGAGAATAAATTGAATTGCCAGTTTCGGATTGTTTAAGCATAGTATTCCCACCGCAGGTGTTATTGAGAACGGTTATGAGGAGTGTTTCTCTATCAACGACTTTACAAATTGTTCGGCAAGTAATCTGGTGGGAAAAAGTGAGTCGTTCCTTGCCAAAATATAGTCCACTATTTCTACCGTAGTTTTGTCCTTATCAAATAAAGACAGAGCGGCCTGAGTAGCTAGCCCGTATTTTGAAAGTCCTGGCTTGTATTGGTCGGACTTTTTTTTAAGTGTAGTATGGGTTACAGGCTCGGAAAGGAAGGATGATTGGCGTTGCTTTTCACCTTCATACTCTATATCCCATGACCATTCGCCATATTCTGGGCGGCTTAAGCTAAAACTAAGCGTTTTCCCTTGTTGGACGGCAATAGGGCTAGATAGAGGCAGGAATGCCTGACGCCAGTGAGTTTGCTTCTCTTTGGGTGAGGTCGACAGCCAATTCTGACCCAGACGCATTCGAAACCAGCCCAGCCAGCCATGACACAGTCCATCCTCGGTGATGTCTACTTCGGTTCGATTTCGACAGGAAGCTTCTGTCGCTGTCATAAAATCCATTTCCAGGAGCTCAGCCGGTTCGGAGAGAAATATGGCCTTTCTTTTGTCGGGGTTTTCATAAAGCAATGTATTTTCTGCGTATTTACGAACCGGCTCGAGGACTATATCTTGAGAATCGTGAGTTTTTCGATTGTTGCTATTCTGGCCACTATTCCAACAGTCAATATGCTCTGCGTAATATTCCGGTGCAGATACCGGTACTATATTCATGGTTGCTCGATCAGGGATAAGTTTTCCACCTGGTGCCAGATATTTATCCCGTGCAAAAAATAGTGATGGTAGTAAGTCTTCTGTAAGAAGAAAATTGCCGGTAAATACAGAAATGATGACGTCCACTTTTTCTGGCAACTGGATTGCTTCGATCGTCCCGGAAATACATTCAATTTGTTCGGAAAGATGGTTGGCGCTGACTAATTGACGGGTTATATCGAGAATGCTGGCAGGTTCCACCAGGTAGACTTTTTTTGCCCCGGCCCGGGCGGCCATCATGCCATGCAGGCCCAGACCCGCGCCCAGGTCTAATACCACACTGTGCTTGTTGACGGCTTCTTTGATAGCCTGGGCATAGATCGTGTTGCGTAGTTCATCAAAAACCATCGGTCGATGGTCATTCAGTGTCGAATAGTTACTCATATGGAGGTATTCTGAGTGTGCAGTGGCCAGAACTGATTGTTACAGAGTTTTCATTGCGGCCCAAACGTTATATTGAAGAGGGGAGTCTGAAGAAGGGGCATAAGAAACTTTTCATTGGTTTGTCTATCACACCTGCGTTTAATAGGCGTCTATAACGGGCTTCAATCTGTTCTTTAAAATGATTATTATTTCCTCGCTGGATTACATGCTGAGGTAAGTCTGGCGGGCAAATCCTGTTGACGCTTTTGGCGCTGGCTAATTTAAGTAGCTTTTAAGTGGTATATAAGTAGCGTTTAAGGGGCTTTTAAGTAGCTTTCAAGTAGCTTTCAAGTAGAAAAGGTCTTATGAATAAACCCCTGATCATAGATTATTACAGTGACATCCTTTGTGTTTGGGCCTGGATCGCTCAACGTCGTATTGATGAAGTTAATCAAAAGTTAGCAGGACAAGTTGAGTTCTGTTACTACTACGTTGATGTGTTTGGTGATACGGCTTCAAAAATGAATGTGCAATGGAAGGATAAAGGTGGCTATAAAGGCTTTGCCAAGCATGTACAGACGTCTGCTGCAGCTTTTGAAGATGCCCCGGTTAATGCCAGAATCTGGACAGAAGTTCGACCTGCCTCCTCTGCGAATGCTCATTTAATATTAAAGGCTGTGGAAATCAGCTACGACCAGAAAAAGAGCATCGATATTGCCCTAATGCTGCGCCGTGCTTTTTTTGTCGATGCACTGGACGTTAGCAATCTTGATGTGCTGTCTGACCTGGTGGCAGCTGTTGGCCTGGATCGCAAGGCCATAAATGCCAGTATTCGTGACGGTTCTGCCATGGCGGCGTTAATGCGAGATTATCAAAGATGTAAGCAGCAAAATATCAAGGGTAGTCCGTCTTATGTATTAGATGGTGGTCGCCAACTTTTATACGGCAATGTTGGCTACCGAGTGCTTCACGCCAATATTGAGGAGCTATCGAAGAACCCGCGAGAAGAAGCAACCTGGTGCTAACGGGTGCTAGTTTGGCCAGTAGGAGAATTCATCACCCTCCTCATAAGTTACGCCGCCGGTTTTATCAATAAGCACCGGTACCTCTACTACTGATGGCCACATCGGATCGATCTGATCGGCATTGTGTTCAGCGAGCAGGGCTTCCAGTTTGGCAACTTTGTCAGGGTATTGGGCGGCGATATTTTTTTGCTCGACAGAATCAGCATGCAAATTGAATAACCGGCTTCAATCTCTTTTTCTTATTTGCCTCATTTGAGGTTATAAACTTTGAGATCAACGTTATCGACAAAGTCACGGAATTTGTCGTCGAACTGCTCTTTTCTCAGGATCCATACCTGTTGAAATGCTGGGGCGCTAAATATGGTGGTGTAATACCTGTTGATCGTGTTCCAGATGCGAGAATCTAGCCGGCCCCCTTCATTTTGGATATAGGCTTCTTCCCAGCTGCGAAAAAATGCTGCGGCAGATGTAATTAAACGCAGTGTTTCGACTTCAGTAAGTGAATCAAAGTCTTTATTTGCGCGTACAAAAATATCTGCTATTTCCCTTTCACCAAATTTGTCCAGGCTCTCTCGAAAACCGAGAGAAATTTCATGCATGGCCGCCATGCGGGATTCTTTATTCTGTATGCGGATTTGGGCGGCGAGATAAATAAGTGATATCACCACCGCTCCTGCACCCAGTATCTCGCCTACCGCACCGATTGCATCCCAGTTCATTGATATTTCTCCTTTAGTTGAGGGGGTTTAGTTGAAGGGCTTCATATCAGAATTAATAGTAGAGAAAGCATGTTGCTACAGCCTGGCATGATTCAAGTGTATTCATTTTGGTCGTTTTAAACGACATACTCCTTTTTGTATGGTCTCCCTACACTCAAAGGTCTCGCTTGTCGCGGGAGCCACGACAAAGCATTTTTGTAATTAGACGGCGGGAAGCTGATTTGCGTGGTAGCAACTGAACTAGATAGCGCTTAATCAGGTTTTGGCACAATCCCCGTCAACGAAGCTCGTGCCGATATTTCAATCCAATTGCCATCCGGGTCGCAGACAAAACCGTAACGGGCTACATCCTCAAAAGTGACGGGCTCACGACCGAGGCTACCGCCGCGGGCAACAATTTGTTCGCAGGCCTGGTCTGCATCGAATATTTGTACGGTCAGATAACGAAAGGCGGGACCCATAAAATCTTCAGTGATGCTGCCGCCAGGCCCTTCTTCTACAAATAGCAGGCTGTCACCGCAGCGAGCGATCATCGGCCCCGCCTGTTCAAATTCCATGGCGTTGAGGTAAAAAGTCATCATGCGCGCCGGATTGGGGGTGCTGACCGTGACGCCTATACCGACGATGCCGTCCGTGCCCGGTGGTATCAGTCGCACTGTGTCGCCATTGGGATGTTGTCCCTGCCAAATACTATTGTTGCCTGCTCTGGCAATGGTTAAACCGCTATAGCCTGAGCGGGGCTGGGAGGTCAGAGGCTCGGTGACATGATTAACTTTAATCACCGAATTGTGAGCGTCGTAGCGATGTTGTATCCAACCGTTATCGAGTTTTAATTCGTGGTCGAGTTTAAGACCGACTTCCTCATTCCAGAAAGAACGATGGCTGGCGATATCGTTGGTAAACAGGCCGATATCGAGATGGGGTTTGGCGAGGCGCATGGTTTATTCCAGACTATTTAATGCCAGATTTCATATTGCTAAAGCAAGTCGAGGGCGTCGTTGTCGATGGCCTGGTATGCACCACCTGAAACCATATGCATAAACAAATCGTCGCCTCGTGGTGTCTGCTTGACGATAACCGTCGCTGCGATGGCTACTGCAAGC
Organism: Gammaproteobacteria bacterium; assembly: GCA_003645535.1. GTDB lineage: Bacteria > Pseudomonadota > Gammaproteobacteria > Pseudomonadales > Porticoccaceae > HB2-32-21. The sequence continues at coordinate 10,370 of QNFP01000072.1, forward strand.
ACCGCAAAACTGTAATGTCGATAGTCGGCCATCAAATGTTCAAAACTGTAATCACTAACACCATTGGCAATTAATTCATTGTGGTAGAGGTGTAGTAATTCCTGCTCATTAGCGCGCCGAGTATCGCGGTCAAAAATGCCACCGATAAAATAAGCCACGTCCATGCCGGTACCCAGGAAATTGCTGGTCTGCCAGTCGACGATGGCGGCCCGCTCACCGCCAAAGAGCATATTGTCGGGCCGGAAATCATTGTGGGAAAAACACTTGGGCATGGCTCGTGGTGCATTCCAGGCTTCGTGGTTTTCGATAAACTTACGACAGACTTTGATGACCTCGGGATCCATGCGATGGGCATAGGTCTTTTCAAAATGCTGCCAGGAGCTTTCCATCAATTCTGTAGTGTAAAAGCCCTGGGCACCTTCAGGAACATAGAGCCAATCCTCGGCCATAAGGTCGCTGTCGTTCCAGAATGCGGCGTGCAATTTGGCTGCTTCCATCAGGGCCAGGCGAGCTTCATCAAAACTGCAGCCGCGCATTTGATCCCCCGGTTGTGCGGGTGCCATATCTTCCAGTAACAGTGTGAAGTCAAGGGTGTCGTCATCCATTTCCGACACGTACATTTGTGGCGTGTGAATGACGGCACGATGGGCCAACTCGCGGTAAAACATCACTTCGGATCGGTAAAAGCCCATTTCCTTACCCGTCGTACTCGCCACCTCATTATCTGAAGGGAACTTGCCGATCAAGGTGGAGGGGGCATTTGTCGGTGTCGCACCCGCATATTGCAGGTGAAAGCGTCGCGTCTCACCGAGTTGCCCGGTGCCAACGGTTTCCATAGTGAGATCGGCTACTGTTGCATCGACACCATTAGCTTGCAGGGCTCGTGTTATCCAGATGGGTGTTACATCCCGGGGTAGGACGACAGGGATGTTCTGTTCCATATTTTACTCTTTGTGGTATGAGGTTTATTTGCTAACAGGTTCCGCTAAACAAGTATCAAGAATCGATTTTTAATACCTTGTTCATGGTGTCTTCATAGACCCGCATAATCGCCGTGGCATCATCCTGCTCATAACCTAGCCCTTTGGCCATACGCATCAGGTTATGCACTGTAGGACTCAACATCAGCGGCACACCCAACTCGTCGGCCAACTCAAGAGCCAGGTGCATATCCTTGTAGGCAAGGTCGATGGAGAAGCTGGGTGTCCAGTCGCCGGACTTGGCGTTTTTGGCGACGGCACGAAAGGTCATGCTGTTGCCGCTGCTGTTTCTGATCACCTGGTTTAATACTTCAAGATCAATACCGGCAGAGACCCCGAGCATCAGGCCTTCAGCACTGGCGGCCATATTGCAAAAGGCGATCAGGTTATTGGAGATTTTGGCGACACAACCGTTACCGATATCGCCGCAATACACCACGTTCTCGCCATAGGATTCAAATAGCGGCACGAGTTTATCGAAGGTGGCTTTGTCGCCGCCGACCATTATGGCAATCTTGCCTTTATCGGCCATCACCACACCGCCACTGACCGGCGCATCGAGCATGGTGACCCCTTGTTTTTCAAGGTGTGCTGCGAGTTTGCGGATTAATATGGGTGAGTTAGTGCTGAGGTCACAATAGATCGAACCCGGCCTGATACCTTCCGCAATGCCATCTTTACCGAGTACCACCTCCTCGACATTTCTGGGGTGAGGCAGGGAGGTCATGACCACATCGACTTCTGCGGCGATGGCTTTTGGCGAGGCTCCAGCAGTCGCCCCAAGCTCGGTGCAACGGGCGATTGCTTCTTTGTCGAGGTCGAAGACAATAACGTCGTGACCACTATTTTTTATGATATTGCGGCACATGGGGCCGCCCATATTGCCGACCCCTATAAATCCAATTTTCATACTTTGTTCCCGCTAGCGGTAGTAGATTTTTCTGGCAGCCACGTTCTCATCTAAATCAGCCTAATCAGGTATGGGTTCAGAGCCCAGTATTCCCTCGCTTTCGAGTTTGGCGATATCTTCCGGGGACATTGACAGGTATTCGCTGAGCACCTCGGCGTTTTGCTCGCCCAGATAAGGTGCTACCAGGGGCAGGTGGCCGGGAAATTCTGAAAATCTCAAGGGCATTCCCGGCACCTGAAATTCGCCAATACTGCGGTCGCTGATGGTGCGTACAGTTTCCCGCTGAATCATATGTGGATGGGCCATGGCCTCTTCCACTTCGAGGATAGGTGCAACGGGGATGCGGCCGTCTTCAAGAATTTTTTGTACGGCGTCGTCGCTATCCTGCTCGGCCATCCAGGCTTCGATTACTTTCGCGAGCTCAAAGCGATTTTCTATGCGGGTCGCCGGGTCACTGAA
>QNFP01000073.1 GCA_003645535.1 Gammaproteobacteria bacterium
GTACTATGAGAACCGGACAGGTCATGTGCTACAAGACCGGACAGTTTATGTGTTACTAACAGTTCATACCATCACTGCTGACAACGGAAAAGAGTTTGCGTACCATGAACAAATCAGCAACGCGCTATCGACCAGGGTTTACTTTGCCCACCCCTATAGCTCCTGGGAGCGGGGCCTAAATGAAAACACCAAGAGCCTGCCCCGTGAAGCGCTGTGGGTATGGTTTGCTGCGACAATATTTTCCAAAGAACACGGACTTCAAGAAAGTTGAGCAGATAGAAGTGAGGCAGGCACTGAGACGACTTAACTCTCGGCCAAGAAAAGATCTGGACTTCAAAACTCCAGCCCAATTAATGGATGATCATAGGGCTGCGTTAGCAGCCTAACCTGTGATGCACTTCAGATTTGAATCCGCGAGTATCTAAGAGGCAAAGCTCCATGGTTATTTGCTATGTTGAACAGTGGTTCGCTCAGCCAATATATCTCAGTCCACAGCCATGTCAGTAAAGAGCAATAATCCTCAGTGGCGTCCCAGTTGCGCCCCGAAATTTTGTGGGCAGCATGATGATTGTGGTTTCGTAGAGCTTTTTAGCGGCCAGTTCATCTGTTTTAACATTTTCGATGATGTAGATACCCTGCTTAACTAGCAAGTGCTGGTGCACGGGGAAGACTACTGTGGGTTCTTCACCGGGCGTAACTTCCAGTGCCATATTGTCCGCGCCGATAGCGACGACATTTTGTGATGCCAGCCACTTTGATGCTTCGATACCAATGCCGGGGCCGGTGTGGGCGTAGTGCTGAGGTTCGGCAGTGAAGTTTTTACCCCAGCCGGTATGGACAAAGACGATGGCACCTTCGGGTATGTTGGTGCCCTGTTTTTTTAATGCGCCCTGCAGATCTGCAGCACTGATGGCATAGCCGGGTTCAAGATTTTCTACACCTTTGTAGGTCGCGACATCGATGAGGATGCCTTTGGCGATAAAGGGCGGTGACTTTTCGATGCCGTTATGATTGAGGCCAATGTCGGAGGCCGCTTGCTCCCGATCAAGGCCGTTGTACAGCTCGGCGGCGATGGTGACGTGACCCAGAGCGTCGATATGAGTGCTGACATGGGTGGTCATTTCTATGCGTTCCAGATAAAAACCTATATCGTTGGTGGCCCCCATTTTATCGCGCAAAAAGTTTTCCATATTTTTTGAGGTGCGCGATAGCGTCATCACATAGGGTGTTTGAATCGGTTCGATGTAGGGGGCGCCCATGGCGACATCGTGAGAGAGTTCAACAATATTACCGCCCTCAACTGCAGCAAGAGCCGCTTTAATACTGCTGGCGGTCATCCGGTTACCGGCACCGAGCACATCGTCTTTGCCCCAGGCCCAGTTGTTTTTGCCAAGGTCAGGGTCTGCCGTGATGGCGTTGCTTGAAAAAGCCAGGCTTGCAGCCAAGGTCGAAGATAATAAATAAGAAGCTATTTTTGTTTTCATATAATTAAACTCTTAGTGCATGAAAGGATCCGCGGATTTAAAAGGTGTTATTTGTGTTTGAAAACCGGGGACAAGTCTTGCAATACAACATAAGTCTACACGGCAACTATTCAAACCTCACCCCGCGACATAAAAAAAGCCCCTAAAATACATCCCCAGGCACCCTAACCCAGCCTTCCATCAGCACCCTGGCACTGCGACTCATACTCGCCTTATTCACCGCCCACTCACCATCAACCTGGCTGGCTTCGGCACCCACTTTCAAAGTGCCGGAGGGGTGACCAAAACGCACAGCACTGCGTGCTTCACCACCAGCGGCGAGATTTACCAATGTTCCGGGGATAGCCGCAGCGGTGCCGATGGCAACAGCAGCAGTACCCATCATCGCGTGGTGGAGTTTGCCCATCGACAACGCGCGCACTTGGAGGTCGATATCGGCCACATTGATTTCTTTACCGCTGGAGGAAATGTAGGCGCTGGGTGGTGCGACGAAGGCGACCTTTGGGGTGTGCTGACGTCCCACAGCTTCTTCAACGTCATTAATTAGCCCCATACGAATCGCACCATGGGCACGGATGGTTTCAAATCGGGCCAGCGCTGCGGGGTCGCCATTAATGGCTTCCTGCAGCTCTGCGCCGGTGTAACCGATTTCCTCGGCATTCAAAAAGATGGTGGGAATACCGGCGTTAATCATGGTGGCTTTAAAGCTGCCCACGCCTGGTACATCTAACTGGTCAACTACATTGCCCGTGGGAAACATGGCGCCGTCACCATCGGCGGGGTCGATGAAATCAACCAGTACTTCGGCAGCGGGAAAGGTCACGCCATCGAGTTCAAAATCGCCGGTTTCCTGTACTGCACCGGCTGTCATAGGCACGTGGGCAATAATGGTTTTTTTAATATTGGCTTGCCAGATACGAATCACGGCAATGCCATCGCTGGGAATACGCGAACCGTCGACCAGGCCATTGCTAATGGCGAAGGCACCGACTGCAGCGGTGAGATTGCCGCAGTTGCCGCTCCAGTCGACAAAGGCTTTGTCGATGGCAACCTGGCCAAAGAGGTAATCGACATCGTGATCGGGCTTGCTGCTTTGCGACAAAATAACGGTCTTGCTGGTGCTGGATGTTGCACCGCCCATGCCATCGGTTTGCTTGCCGTAGGGGTCGGGACTGCCAATCACGCGCAATAATAAAGCGTCACGCGCTGCACCGGCAACTTGTGCCGCTTCAGGCAGATCTTGCAAGCTAAAGAAAACTCCTTTGCTGGTGCCTCCGCGCATATAGGTGGCGGGGATTTTTATTTGCGGTATATGCGCCATTAAAAACTCCTTAAGTAGCCGTAGATGGCTTTTCGTTACCGGTTGAAGACTCCAGGAAATCCTGGGCAAAGCGCTGCAATACCCCACCCGCTTCATAAACCAGTACTTCTTCAGCGGTATCGAGACGACAGGTGACTGGCACGTCGACGGTCTCGCCGTTCTTACGGTTGATGCGTAAAGTAAGATCAGCTCGAGGGCTGGCTTTACCAATTACATCGAAAGTCTCGGTGCCGTCAATAGCATAGGTCTTGCGATTTTCTCCCGCTTTAAATTCTAGCGGCATAACACCCATACCAACCAGGTTAGTACGGTGAATACGCTCGAAGCCTTCGGCAACAATCGCTTCAACACCGGCCAGACGTACACCCTTGGCCGCCCAGTCACGGGATGAACCCTGACCGTAGTCCGCACCAGCGACAATAATCAGCGGCTGCTTGCGCTCCATATAGATTTCAATGGCTTCCCACATGCGGCTGACTTTGCCTTCCGGTTCGATACGCGCTAGCGAACCCTGCCTGGTTTCGCCATTTTCCTGCACCATTTCATTAAACAGTTTGGGGTTGGCGAAGGTGGCGCGCTGGGCCGTTAGATGATCACCCCGGTGGGTGGCGTAGGAGTTAAAATCTTCCTCGGGCAGGCCCATTTTATCGAGGTAGGCACCGGCAGCACTGTTGAGCTGAATAGCATTAGAGGGAGACAAGTGATCGGTGGTGATGTTGTCACCCAGCACGGCCAGGGGGCGCATGCCCTTCATGGTGCGCTCACCAGCCAATGCGCCTTCCCAATAAGGGGGGCGACGAATGTAGGTGGTTTGCGGACGCCAGTCGTAGAGTGGGCTGATCTGCTCGCCCTGCTCTTCGGTGATATCAAACATGGGGATGTAGACATCGCGGAACTGCTGTGGCTTAACACTGGCTTCAACAATGGCGTCGATCTCTTCATCGCTGGGCCAGATGTCTTTCAGGGTGATGTCGTTGCCGTCCTGGTCCTTACCGAGCACATCTTTCTCAATATCGAAACGAATCGTACCAGCGATGGCATAAGCGACAACTAGCGGTGGCGAAGCTAAAAATGCCTGCTTAGCATAGGGATGAATACGACCATCAAAGTTACGGTTACCCGACAACACTGCGGTGGTGTACAGGTCGCGGTCAATCACTTCCTGCTGAATAACCGGGTCAAGCGCACCACTCATACCGTTACAGGTGGTACAGGCAAAACCGACAATACCGAAGCCGAGCTTTTCCAACTCGGGCAGCAGGTTCGCTTCTTCCAGGTAGAGCTGGGCCACTTTTGAACCCGGTGCGAAGGAGGTCTTCACCCAGGGCTTGCGGGTTAAACCCAGCTTATTGGCATTGCGAGCAATCAGCGCAGCTGCAATCACATTGCGCGGGTTACTGGTGTTGGTACAGCTGGTGATGGCGGCAATAATCACCGCGCCGTCGGGCATCAGGCCCTCTTCGTTTTCGACAACACCGGAGATACCACGGGCGGCCAGCTCTGACGTTGGTACGCGGGCGTGGGGATTAGACGGACCTGCAATAGTACGTACTACAGTGGACAGGTCAAAGCTCAAAACGCGCTCATATTCCGCATCTTTCAGGCTGTCGGCCCAGAGCCCCGTCTCTTTCGCGTAGGTTTCCACCAGCTTCACCTGCTCGGCGTCACGGCCGGTAAGCTTGAGGTAATCAATGGTTTGCTGGTCTATGTAGAACATCGCCGCTGTGGCACCAAACTCCGGCGTCATATTGGAAATGGTCGCACGATCACCAAGGCTCAGATTCGCGGCACCGTCGCCGTAAAACTCCAGGTAGGACGATACTACCTTCTCGGCCCGCAGGAATTCGGTCAATGCCAGCACGATATCTGTGGCAGTAATACCCGGCTGAGCCTTACCCTTTAGCTCTACGCCGATGACGTCGGGCAGACGCATATAAGAGGGCCGACCCAGCATTACAGTTTCAGCTTCCAGACCACCAACGCCGATAGCAATAACACCCAGGGCATCAACATGGGGCGTATGGCTGTCGGTGCCGACCAGGGTATCGGGGAAGGCCACGCCATCGCGGGACTGAATCACCGGTGACATTTTCTCCAGGTTGATCTGGTGCATGATGCCGTTGCCGGGCTGGATCACATCAACGTTTTTAAAGGCCTTTTTAGTCCAGTTAATAAAGTCAAAACGGTCTTCATTACGACGGTCTTCGATAGCTCGATTTTTTGCAAAGGCATCTTTGTCAAAACCAGCATACTCAACGGCAAGGGAGTGATCGACAATCAGCTGCGTCGGCACCACCGGGTTAACTTCAGCTGGGTCACCGCCTTTGTCAGCAATGGCATCACGCAGGCCGGCGAGATCAACCAGGGCTGTCTGGCCAAGAATGTCATGACACACCACGCGGGCGGGGTACCAAGGAAAATCGAGATTTTGTTTGCGCTCGATGATCTGCTTCAGCGAGTCAGTCAGCACCGCCGGATCACAGCGACGCACCAGGTTTTCGGCATAGACCCGAGAAGTGTAAGGCAGTTTGGCGTAGGCACCGGGTTGAATAGCATCGACCGCAGCTCGCGTATCGAAAAAATCGAGCTGGGTACCAGGTAAGGGTTTGCGATATTCAGTATTCATATTTCAGTATTCTCACCTTAATAATCTACTTAATAAATATTATGTAACTCATTGATATTAAAAAAGGAGTACCGTAAATACAGCACTCCTTTTTTCGACTAACATCGAAATGCCTGCGCTGTGCAATTAGCGCCCGCTAATTGCTGGAACTGGACGCATATCTGGCCCGGTGTACTCGGCACTGGGACGAATAATACGGTTGTCTGCGCGTTGCTCAAAGACGTGAGCAGCCCAACCGGTCAGACGCGACATAACGAAAATCGGCGTGAATAGCTTGGTGGGAATATCCATAAAGTGATAAGCCGAAGCATGAAAGAAATCAGCGTTACAGAACAACTTCTTCTCGCGCCACATAACTTCTTCACAACGCACTGATACGGGGTAAAGAACCGTATCGCCAACGTCTTTACCAAGCTTTTCAGCCCACTCTTTAATAATGGCATTACGGGGATCGGAGTCTGCATAAATCGCGTGACCGAAGCCCATGATTTTATCTTTGCGAGCCAACATGGCCATCATTTCCTGTTCGGCGTTATCAGCACTGGTAAAGCCTTCAATCATATCCATCGCCGCTTCGTTAGCACCGCCATGCAGTGGGCCACGCAAACTACCGATGGCAGCAGTGATGCACGAGTGCAGGTCAGACAAAGTTGAAGCGCAGACGCGGGCAGTGAACGTAGAGGCGTTAAACTCGTGTTCTGCATAAAGAATGAGCGATACATTCATGACTCGTTCGTGCAGTTCATTCGGCTTTTCGCCACGAAGCATATGTAGGAAATGCGCGCCTATAGACTCATCATCGGTTTCTGTTTCAATCTTGACGCCATCATGACTGAAGCGATACCAGTAGCAAATAATAGATGGGAAAGCGGCGAGCAAGCGATCAGTCGCAGCTTCCTGCTGAGCAAAGTCAGTCTCGGTTTCAAGGTTGCCCAAAAAGGAACAACCCGTACGCAATACATCCATAGGATGCGCCTCGGCAGGGATACGCTCCAGTACATCTTTCAGGGGCTGAGGTAAGCCGCGCAGGCCTTTTAAAGTAAGGCGGTAGGCATCGAGCTCGGACTGGGTAGGCAGCGCACCTTTTAAAACAAGGTGGGCTACTTCTTCAAACACACAGGTCTCGGCAAGGTCTTTAACATCGTAACCCCGATAAGTTAATCCGGAACCTTCCTTGCCTACTGTAGATAATGCTGTTTTACCGGCGACCTGTCCCCGTAAACCCGCTCCTGAAAGTACTTTTGTAGCCATTACTAAACTCCTCTGCTGTTTGTCTGTTGATAAGTCCGTGCGTTAAAAACCAACTGCCAAGGACTTTTGCGTTAAATATTTAAGCGCTATTTTCTTTTACCTGTTTGTTTTTACCTATTAGTTCTTACCTACTTGTTTTTGCCTATTTGTTTTTACCTAAGGCAAACAAACTATCAAGTTTTTTCTCGTATTCGTGGTAACTAAGATATTCGTACAGTTCCATACGGGTTTGCATGGTATCAACCACGTCCTTCTGGTCGCCCTTCTCGAGGATACTGGTATACACGTTTTCGGCCGCCTTGTTCATGGCGCGAAACGCCGACAGCGGGTACAACACAAGATCAACACCCCACTCGCCCAGCTCAGCTTTATTGTACAGCGGTGTCTGACCAAACTCTGTGATATTGGCTAGCAAAGGCACATCAAGAGCCGCACGAAAAGCTCGATAATGCTGCTCTTCGTTGACCGCTTCAGCAAAAATGCCATCAGCGCCTGCCTCTACACAGGCCTGGGCCCGCTCAATGGCCTTCTCAAGCCCTTCCTGCGCAAAAGCATCGGTGCGAGCCATGATAAAGAAATCGTCATCGGTGCGCGCATCGACAGCGGCTTTAACTCGGTCGACCATTTCTTCCAGCGCAACAATTTCCTTATTGGGCCGATGTCCACAGCGCTTTTGTGCGATCTGGTCTTCGATATGCACAGCTGCTGCACCACTGCGAATCATATCTTTAACAGTTCGAGAAATATTAAACGCCCCTCCCCAACCGGTATCAATATCCACCAGCAAGGGAAGCTCGGTAGCAGCAGTAATTCTACGTACATCTTCGAGCACGTCATTGAGGCTGGTCATGCCAAGGTCAGGTAAACCGTAAGAAGCGTTAGCAACACCACCACCGGACAGATAGATGGCATGATGCCCTATCTGCTCAGCCATCATTGCGCAATAGGGGTTAATTGTGCCGACGACTTGCAGGGGTTTGTGCTCGCTTATCGCTTTACGAAAGAGACCTCCAGGGCTCAGATTTTCAGCCATAAATCACCTTTTTGGTTGTTGTTTAAATTTGCCCGTTAGCGTACATGGGGCGTGGAGACAGGTAACGGAGAGACATGTTCTCTTTTTCCCATCTGTCGTTCAATATTGTTTCGTGAGGCACGAATATGGTGACGCATTAACATTTCTGCCATTTCACCGTCGCGATCCACAATCGCTTGCACGATATGTCTGTGCTCGGCAAAAGCATCACTAGCCCGGGGACTAACCATACCAAACTGGTATCGATACATTCTGACCTTGGCATACAACTCATCACAGAGCAGGTGGATGAGCTTACTATTTTGACTGCCCATCACTAGTCGGTAATGAAAATCCAGGTCGCCCTCTTTCTGGTAATAGGCACGACCTTCACGTAATTCACTATTTTGCATGTGCGTTTGCAGGAGCGCATCGAGTCGGGCGATGTCAGTATCGCTCATCAACTTTGCGGCCAGGCGACAGGCCATTCCTTCAAGCGCCTCGCGAACCTGATAAATCTCCAGCAATTCACCAATATCCAGCTCAACTACCCGCGCCCCGGCATTGGCCCTTCTCGATACCAGATAAGCCGACTCCAGGCGCGTGATGGCTTCTCGAATGGTACTGCGGCTGACGTTGTAATTGCGACTGAGCTCTGCTTCACTGATTTTACTACCGGCGGCAATATCACCATGGATTATTTCAATCCGCAAGCGTTGGTAGAGTTGATCTACCGCACTATTCTGTACCTGTGGTGGCGGGCTTTCTTTCAAGGAAACTGTTAAATCGTCGGACAAGATAGTACTTTATACGGGTAATACATCAAAATAACAAGGCAATTGTCTGACAAAATAACAAACCCCAGCCAATGCTGTGAGTTTCTTAACAACCTCCTCCCCAGAACATGAAACCCTGGAGAGAAGGAGCGACTTTGGGCATAATGCAACAGCCTGTTTAGCAGTTAACCAACATGCCCCGAAAAACAATTCGCCGCTTGATTCCGCTACCCTCGAACGTCGCCGGCGACAAAACCCGACGCTGGTTAGGACCGTTGTTTGACGACCCCAACTTGATGCATCTAAACCGACACTCCGTATCAGGGGCAGTTTTCATCGGCCTGTTTTGCGCATTTTTACCCTTGCCGGGCCAGGCGATTGTCGCTTCACTGTTAGCACTGCTTTTTAGTTGTAACCTGCCCATATCAGTATTGTTGATATGGATTAGCAACCCCATCACTATTCCGCCAATGATGATATTACTTTACGAGCTGGGGCGGAAAATACTCGGTACTGAACAGGTGGCTTTTGAATTTGAATTGTCCTGGAACTGGTTTGCTGAACACAGCGCTTCGGTATATCTGCCTGTAGCCGTGGGCGGGCTGCTGGCGGGCTTGTGTGTTGGCTTCATAGGCTATGTCACTGTCCAGGGCCTGTGGCGCTGGAAGGTTGTCAAAAACTGGGAAGAGCGGAAAGAAAAACGCCTCCGCTCTCGTTCACAGTAACCTTCGTCCTGACATTATTCGTGGCATCATTCGTAGCATCATTCGTGGCGTAGCACCAACGCGGGCTGAACCCGCGCCGCCTTCCAGGCTGGGTACAACGTTGCCAGCAGGTTTAATACCAGGGCAACGGCTACTACGGTGCCAACGTCAGAAAAACGCAGGTCAGAGGGCACATAGTCGATGGGGTAAATACTCAGATCGAGAAACTGTATGTGTAAAAGGCTTTCCAGCCCTACCACCGCAGCGGACACAAAATAGGCGCCCAGGCAGCCCAGAAGCGCACCAAGCAAAGTACCTAGCAGTCCAATTAGCGCACCCTGAATAAAAAATACCACCATGATTTGTTGAGGTGTGGCACCCTGGGTTTTTAATATTGCAATATCGGGTCGTTTGTCTACTACACTCATGACCAACATAGCGATAACATTAAAAGCAGCGATAGCAATAATTAAAAACACTAACAGGCCGACCAGCTTGCGCGACATCTGAATAGCCTGATAAAGGTGGCCATGGGTTTGCATCCAGTCGATAAAGCGATAACCAGCAGGCAACTGCTCGAGCAAATCGAAGGCAATATTACGGGCCGCAAAAACATCCTCGACGGTAATTCTAAGCCCCTGGGCGGCTGGCTCAAGCGGTCCGGATTCCAGCCCCGCCATATCACTAGCGGTAGCAAGACTAACCACACCAAGATGGGCATCTATAGTGGTGTGGGTGGAAAATAACGCGGCGACTTTGAGCGCACGGATCGCTGGCAATTGCTCTGGGCCTGATGGTTTTCCACCTGACCACAAACCGCCTGGCTGCCCGCTCTGCGGTGCGATGAAAGTAAGCTTCTGACCGGGCTTGATGCCCAGTTTACTGGCCAGCAAACGCGGCAACATGATTTCATTAGCGGCGATAGACTGGAAGTTCGACAAGTTAGCAAGCAATGGATCCGCTGCCGAACCAGAATAATGTGTACTGATTCCGCGCAACTGAATAGCCTGGGTTTGCCCTCTAAAGTTAACGATGCCATTTATCTGGCTAAAAGGGGTAACGCTTTCTACCTGCGGGAGAGCTGCAAGCTTTGCGGATATCCCCTGCCATTGCACGATGCCCTCGGTGGCATCCTCCTCAGCAAATAGCTGAATATGGGGTATAACACCCAGTATCCGCGTACGCATCTCACGGTCAAAACCGTTCATGACCGACAACACAATAATGAGCATCGCCACACCTAGCACCAGGCCGCTAATAGCGAGCACCGAAATAAATGAGGCCAGACGATTGCGTGAACCCGATGTAAAAAAGCGCAAACCTACAAAAAAGGGGTAATAATTTATCACGCCGAAACGTCACTCAACACACCGTGCTCGAGCACCAGCACGCGATCCATTTTTCGCGCGATATCCTGATCGTGAGTAACAACGATAATACTAATACCTAAGTCCACATTGAGCCTGAGCAACAATGCCAGTACTTTTTCAGCAGTGTCCGGATCGAGATTACCCGTGGGCTCATCCATCAACACACACGATGGCTGAGTCACCAGCGCCCGCGCGATCGCCACACGCTGCCTCTCACCACCGGATAAAGCCGATGGCTTGTGATCGAGGCGCTCAAGCAGGCCCACATCGGTGAGTATCTGTTTGCTACGATCATAGGCCTCGCGCTTTTTCGCGCCGCCTATCAACAGAGGCATGGCAACGTTTTCCAGCGCACTAAACTCGCCAAGCAAGTGGTGGAACTGATAGACAAAGCCAAGATGGATATTACGCCAGCGGGCTATTTCAGATTCAGACATATCACCAAAGGAACGATCGCGGACAATTACCTGACCAGTAGTGGCGATATCCAGGCCGCCAAGCATATTCAGCAAGGTCGATTTACCAGAGCCAGACACACCCACGATGGCAATTTTTTCTCCCCGCCTGACGGTCAGATTGATACCTTTTAGCACATCCAGCTGACTGCCGGCCTCGCTGTAAGATTTACACAAGTCCTGACATTTCATAACGACTGAGGATTGCTGAGCAGATGACTCAACCGCTCTATGGGAGTCAGTGGCGTTAGCCATTATGTCTTCCTTATTTGTCACGTATATCTCAGCGCATCAGCTGGCGGCACGCGACCTGCCCTCAGCGCGGGGTACCAGCTGGCTAAAATACTTACTAATATACCAAGAGTCGCCACCACCACTACATCCGGCCATTGTAACTGCGAGGGCAGACGCGTAATGAAGTACAGGTCTGGATCAAACAGGCTAAAACCCACTGTGTTTTCAATAAATACAAGTAGATCACCGATAGACAAAGCCAGCACACTACCCACCACTACGCCCAAAATAACGCCGGCCAGTCCGGTCAAGCCACCCTGAATCTGGAAAATTCGAGAAATATCCGCCGAACTACTTCCCAACGTCCTCAGCACGGCAATATCTGTTCGCTTCTCATTGACCATAAGTACCAGGCTGGCGACTATGTTAAATGCAGCGACGCCGATAATGACCGATAACAATAAACCCACCACAGTCTTTTCCATCCGTATCGCCGCAAAAAGTTGGCTCATGGAATCGTACCAGGTGGTCAACTGGTAATCCTTTGGCACCGATTGTTTAACCACAGCCAGGCTTTCAAAATTGAAGGGGTCGTCCAGAAACAAACGTAATCCAGTTACGTTGCTACCCATCCGTAGCAGCTTGGCCGCATCTGCCATATGCATGAACACCATGCTACCGTCCACTTGCGCACCAGCCTCAAAAACTCCCGCAATCGTCAGCTTCTTTACTCTGGGATAAACACCCACCGGCGTAACAAATATATCCGGTAACGTTAATAGCAGTCGGTCGCCAACGCCAACACCAAGGGCGTTGGCCAGCAAGTTGCCGATAACAATGTTGTAATGACCCGCCCGCAAATCCTGCAATCGGCCTGATACCAGATGTCTGCCTAGAGAATCACCTATAGCTCCCTGTTCAGGACGGATACCATGCATACTCACCCCCTGCATTCGCCCCCCATAGCTAACCATTGCCTGACCTGAAACATAGGGCACTACAGCATTTACATTAGCTAAACGGGAAAGATCCCGTTCCACTGACTGCCAATCGGTGACGGCACTTACACCCTCAGAGTTATCCGCCACTTCAATGGTTGCATGAGGAATGATTTGCAGTATGCGCATTTTGATTTCATGATCAAAACCGTTCATAACGGACAGGACAGTAATTAGCGTCATCACTCCAAGCGCCATTGCCAGGAAAGAAAAAACCGACACAAACGAAACAAACCCGTCGGATCGCTTGCTGAGAAGGTAGCGAAATCCAATAAATAATGGCAGATAGTTTGTCATAAGATAATTAAAGCGAAATCCTTATGGACTAACAAGTAGACACAGCGGCAACTGCAAGTAATAGTGGGCTTCATTACTTGAAAGCGCGTTATGTGAACAACCTCGGTTCTCCGATATAAATTTACACCCTGGAGTTGTACGTCTTCACTATGCACTACCTATAACTGTGTACTGCCCATAATCGTGCAC
>QNFP01000074.1 GCA_003645535.1 Gammaproteobacteria bacterium
ACCGTCATCGCAACGACGGCCCATGCCTAAAGAGCCAAATTATTAGCCAGGTTCTCATTTAGTTACAGGAAGTTATAGCCTATGAATAATCAGATTAGCCTAAAACGCACGCTGTCTCTTCCCATGGTGGTTCTGTACGGGCTCGGCACTACCATTGGAGCTGGCATCTATGCTTTGGTGGGTGAAATAGCCAACGTCGCCGGATATTACGCTCCCGCTTCATTCTTTATCGCTGCTCTACTGGCGGGATTTACGGCAATATCATTTGCCGAGCTGTGTGGTCGTTACCCTCGTGCTGCTGGTGCGGCATTGTATGTAAAGCAAGGATTCTCCTCTGAGCGCCTATCCATTATTATCGGTCTTCTTGTGATTACTGCCGGGTTGGTTTCAGCCGCTGCACTGGTTAATGGTTTTGTAGGATATTTGCATCAATTCATCGCCGTAGATCGTCTTATCGCCATCATGATAGTGACCATATTACTTGCTGGCATTGCCTCATGGGGCATCGCAGAGTCAGTCACCATAGCAAGCATTATTACTGTGATTGAAATCGGTGGATTGCTGCTGGTAGTGGCGGTAAGCCGTGAAAGTTTATTCTCCTTCCCAGACCGATGGACTGAATTGGTCCCCTCCACAGACATCGCCAGCTGGGGAGGCATTTACCTTGGATCGATTCTCTCCTTCTACGCCTTTATTGGCTTTGAGGATATGGTCGACGTGGCCGAAGAAGTTAAAGACGTTAAACATAATCTTCCCCGTGCGATCCTGCTGACACTCGGCATCACCACCGTTATATATATGCTATTAATGGTTACCGCTGTATTGTCACTAACTCCAGCTGAACTTGCCTCCAGTGCAGCACCACTTTCAAGTATCTACGAGCATCATGTTGGTGAAAAAGCCGTTATTATCAGCATTATCGGTATGCTGGCTATTATCAATGGTGCTTTAATTCAAATAATCATGGCTGCTCGAGTTTTGTATGGTATGAGCTCACGTGGCCAGCTCCCTGCCCTGTTAAGTAAAATATACCCCAGGACACGTACCCCTCTCATTGCCACAGTTCTAGCGTCATCACTCGTGCTTATACTTGCACTCCTGGGTCGCCTGGCTTCACTTGCCGAAGCAACTTCCATTATCATCCTGACGATTTTTTCGATAGTGAACCTTGCGCTATGGCGAATTAAGCGACAAGACCCACTTCCAGTTGATGTAAGGATATTTCCGTCCTGGATACCCATCGTCGGTTTCTTTGTCAGTTTTGCTTTTGTTATAGGCGAAATGATCGGTTTGCTTAGAATATAAGGTTTTACCCGGAGATGCTCCGAGTGGGCTAAGCGAAAAAACGGGGTCGGGCAAAAATGGGGCAAGTCTTGCATCAACACGTTTCTATCTTCCATCTTGTTGACCGCTCGAATCTCCTTCTGATGATAACGTGTTGTTGATTTATCAAGCTCTGGCGACCACTGCCCTCGCCACTTCGCCCCAACGGCCGATAGAACTGGGGTCACGGGCGTAATCCATCCCTGCCGTATAAATAATAAGCCGTTCGGCAACACCCTGATAACGGTCGACCAGTTTATCTGCAAGGTCGTCCCAACTGGCTTCGGTGGTGTAATGTTGCAATATTTCATCACTAATGACATCGGACATGCCCGCCATATCGCCCGCCTTCTGGCACTGGCGTATTTTCGTGGTGGCACCTTCAAAGCCCAGTAAATCAAACTGAAAGGCATAGTTTGGTGTAGAGCCATAAAAAGCCACTTGCTGGCGACAAAACGCGCGGGAGGCTGCCTTTTCTTCTTCGCTATCGCCGACGATTGTCAGTACCGGCACCAACAAATCCACTTCACCAGCATCGCGCCCCACCTTGCTCGCACCCTCGGCAACGGCAGGCAGTAACATGTCATCAATATATTTCTGGCTATGGAAAGGATGAACCTAGACGCCATCACATAATTCGCCAGCCATCTTTAGCATATAGGGGTTTACCGCAGCGGCATCAATGGCTGGCGGCGGGTAATCAATGCGTCCTGGCGACCACATATCATTAAACAGGGTTAATTCGTAATAAGGGCCGTGGTAGTCGAGCTTTTCCTGCTTCTGGTAAGCCCGAAAAATAGCCTTTAACGCACCGATGTAGTCCCGCATCCGTGGGCCGGGGGGATCGAATTCCACTCCGTAACGCCGCGTGATATGGGCCCGAACCTGGGTTCCCAGTCCGAGCCGAAAGCGACCACGGCTGGCATCCTGCAGTTCCCAGGCATTGGCCGCCGTAATCATCGGACTACGGGGGAAGGCGACGGCGATGCCAGTGGAGAATTCGAGTTTCTCGGTCGCCAGTGCAGCAGCGCCTACAGACAAATAGGCCGTGCGGCCACCTTCAGTAAAGGTAATGCCGCTAAATCCCGCCTGTTCCACATCACGCGCCATTTTTTGTATGGCGTGCAGTTCTCGGGGGTTACTCATCACATCGATTTTCATAACGTTATTGTTTTCCTGGCTGAATTTGTTTTTGGCTATATGTTTATATGGATAAACATATATTTGGCTAAGCAATTTTACCTAACGGAATATCGCTTAATCTGATATTGATAGCTACATTCTGTCCTCATTCAACCATTCAGGACAGCACTTGCCAACCTGTTGTGCAGGGCGCACAGAGGTAAACCAGCGGATATGAAAATATCGGTGAAATCATGGCGCACCGTGCGACGCAGCAATTGTGACGCGCAGTGGTTTGTTGGATGTGCCTGTGAAAGATTTACTTACGCGGCTATCAACCTATCAACCTATCAACCTACCAACCCCGTTAATCAGGGCGCGTTTAACCGCCAGTCATAGGTATAACTGATTTCGCCGTCAAAGCCGAGTAAATACAGCGCTTTACGATCCTCGGCATAATGAGCAAACAACTTAAGAAGTTTCTTCTGATTAGTCGCGAAATCAAGCTCGTACCAGTCAAATAAGCTCGATACCTGTAGCTGACCATTTTCCAGTTGCAAGCCACGACGGTGGTTGACGAAATCTCGACCTGCTTTTTTCAGCAATTTTTTGCTATTCGCAGTAGTGAACGCTTCTGGCTGGACATTAGGGCAACCAAGACTCGCACACACCAGACCGAAGTGAATTTTAAAATCCTTCCAGATAGGCCTGAGTATGCGGTGTTCAATATCGTTCAGGGCCAGAGGCTGGCCAGCCACAGTCACCAGCTCTGTATTAAGAGGGTCGGTATTACCGGATTTCACGGAAATATCCCTGATACTGTTAATTGGATAATAATCTAGAACCAGGTTGATGGTCACGGCATTATATAAATTCATCCAGTAGATCTTTTGCTCATCGCGAACATAGTCCCGGGGATCTATTTTTGCCGTCACTGTTATATATTCTTCCAGCTTCTGTTTGTCCGCACTGCTCACCGCTTTATAGCGGAAGCGATTAATGCCCGAAGGGTGGTCGGTGACTACGTAAGTGCGCAAAATAAAATCCAGCCCGCTGTGATTGATCGGCGTACTGCGCGCCCCACTTTTGTCCCAGAAAGCCCAGTAACTAGATTTTGGCCCATCCACCGCCATGGACACACCGGACAGCAACATGCTGATGACAAACAATCCTGTTAGCCTTGATACAGGCATAAAACACCTCACTGGTTGAAACCCTGGCACGAAAGTCCTGTTTGCTTTCGTGTACTTTTTGCTTTCGTGGAAAGGTCTCAGGTTAGATTTTCAGGAACCCAGGGAACCCCTTGTCGGTATCGTCCATTAGATACCCATTTGCCCGATACCCATCTTCCAGGCACCTATTTTCGAGGTGCCTATTTTTTAGGTAATTAGCCCGGGCTGAATCAATTATACCGCGGATACCATTATCCGGCACCCATACCTCAAAAAAAATCCAGTAAAAAAAGCCCGACAAAAAACCAATAAAAACCTCGGTTTTACTTACGCAAACTTAAAACTCACTGCCTAATCTGCAGCTCGCTACCGCCCACTACGGCACAGCACAGCACGGTACACAGAGAAACATAACTCTTTTGTTGGCAGAGCGGCAACTGTCATACAATAGCAAATCTCCTTTCCGTGAACTCGGTAACAATGAAGTCGTTGACTGCCTCAGAAATTCACACCATTGATACGCAGCATATCTGGCATCCTTATGCCTCATTGACACATCCAGTACCGGCTTACAACGTAGTCAGTGCCGATGGCGTGCGTTTGCAACTGGCCGATGGTCGCAGCTTAATTGATGGCATGTCATCCTGGTGGTGTGCCATCCACGGCTACAACCATCCGGTGCTAAACGATGCCCTGACAACACAACTGGAGCAGATGGCCCATGTTATGTTTGGCGGCCTCACTCATGCACCGGCCGCACAACTGGCTAAGCGGCTGGTAAGCCTGACGCCGGAACCGCTGGACAAGGTTTTTTTCAGTGATTCCGGTTCTGTCAGTGTAGAAGTGGCTATAAAAATGGCATTGCAATACTGGCAATCGCAGGGGCGTCCAGAAAAATCCAGGTTACTGGCCCTGAAAAACGGCTATCACGGTGATACCTTTGCCGCCATGTCGGTCTGCGACCCAGAGACTGGCATGCATCATATGTTTAAGGGCATGCTCGCCCAGCAAGTGTTTTCGGAAGCGCCTCGCTGTAAATTTGGTGTTCAGTTTAATCCTGCTTCTATCGACGATTTCGAAGCAAAAATCTGCCAGCACGCCAACGAGCTCGCCGCTGTCATTGTCGAACCTGTAGTTCAGGGTGCCGGCGGTATGCGTTTTTACTCGCCACAATACCTGGCTGCTGTGCGGGAGTTATGTGACCGTCACAACGTACTGTTGATTGCAGATGAAATTGCTACAGGCTTCGGTCGCACTGGCAAATTGTTCGCCTGTGAGTGGGCTGACATCAGCCCGGATATTATGTGCCTCGGCAAAGCCCTCACCGGGGGTTACCTGACATTGGCCGCTACCCTGTGCAATGAAAAGATCAGCAATGGCATTTGTCAGGGCGAGGCCGGCGTATTTATGCATGGCCCTACATTTATGGCCAACCCTCTCGCCTGTGCGGTAGCCAATGCCAGCATCGACTTGCTTCTCGACTCGCCCTGGCAGAAGCGGGTGGAACGCATCGAAGCGCAGCTCAAAGTCGGCCTGGCGCCTTGTGCTGATATGAAAAATGTCCGCGATGTTCGAGTTTTAGGTGCTATTGGTGTGGTGGAAATGAACGCAGCCGTCGATATCCCGCGCATCCAGAAACTATTTGTTGACGCCGGGGTCTGGTTGCGACCGTTTGGCAAACTGGTTTATGTAATGCCGCCCTACGTAATCGACAGCGCCGATCTGAATCAGCTCACTAGCGCTATGGTCAATATCCTGAGCCAACAATCCGGCTAATCTTGATTTCTGGATAGTTCAGATCATTTCATCCAGACATCCCCAACCACCGATCAAGCCAGAGCACTGATGCCTACAGCGCTGCGCAATTTTTCAATCAGCGGCTGACTGCTTTGCCTCGCCCGTATGGCCCCTTGACGCAATATCGCTTCAACCTCCTGCGGTGCTTTCAATAGCTCTTCGTAACGCTCACGGGCCGGCGCAAGTTCTGCGTTAACCAGCTCAAACAAACGCTTTTTAGCTTCGCCCCAGGCAATACCGTTGGTAAAGTCTACGCGCATGGCTTCGGTTTGTTCTCTGGTGGCAAACGCCTGCCATATCTGAAACACCGCTGAGCTGTCAGGATCTTTTGGTTCCCCAGGTTCCAGTAAATTGGTTTTAATTTTATTTATATGTTTTTTGAGCTGCTTTTCACCAAGAAATATTGGTATCGTATTACCGTAACTTTTACTCATCTTGCGGCCATCCAGGCCCTGTAAAAGTGCAACGTTGTCATCAATTACAGCCTCGGGCAATACAAAATATTCGCCGTAGTGATGATTAAAACGCTGGGCAATATCGCGGGCCATTTCCACATGCTGTATTTGATCGCGGCCCACCGGAATTTGCCTGGCATTGAACATCAAAATATCTGCCGCCATCAGCACGGGATAGCTGAACAGGCCCATGGTGATGGCGAAATCAGCATCTTCACCAGCCTCCTCATTTTGCTGAACTGCCGCTTTGTACGCGTGGGATCGATTCATCAGCCCTTTGGCAGTCATACAACTGAGCAGCCAGGTTAACTCTGTGATTTCCGGAATATCTGACTGTCGATAAAACACCGCATGGTCGGTATCGAGGCCCAGAGCCAGCCAGCTGGCAGCAATTTCCAGGGTCGAACGGTGAATTTCCTCAGGATCCTGGCATTTAATCAGGGCGTGATAGTCCGCCAGAAAATAGAAGGACTCAACATCCGTGTTCTTACTGGCTGCTATCGCTGGCCGTATCGCCCCCACGTAATTACCCAGATGAGGTGTACCGGTGGTGGTTATGCCGGTGAGGATTCTTTCTTTACCCATAGCCTTTTCATCTACTCCAGTCTCGATATATTCAGTAAGTCAGTTCGTTAGTTAGTTAGCAAGTCAGTCCGTATTCGCGCGACGCAATCATACCGGAACATATGCGAGTTGTACGGGCGGGAAAAGTGCTTAACTGCTCCTAAACAGCCGGTTGAGCTACGGAAATAGCTGTATCCTGAGAGTCATATGAACCGCTAGTGTGTGCTGGCGATGCCGGCTGGCTGTATCTGCATACAACTAAGCGCCAAATTGATTCAGCAACCAGCCCAACACCAGCACCTGGGGGACACAGACCAGGGGTAAAAACAAGGCTATTTTCCAGGATTTGGTCAAATCTCGCAGCACCACGATCTCCGTGTAATCAGTAGCAATACCGGCCATCAAAAATGTAAAACCGTTACCCGGTGCACCCGCCCTGGTCACCAGATCTGCTGCTATAGGTGTTGATCCCTCCGAACAAACTTCTATCACTGTAGCCGCGACCAGAGTGAGCATAAGACCTGCCAAGGTGGGGCCGAATAAGGTGGCGTAGGTCTCCAGAGGCACAAATGCCCTTATTGCTGTGGCCAGAACCAGGCCAAAAAACAGCCAACGAAAAACCATCCTCGAATCTTTTAGTCCGTCCCACAACAAAGCACCCACCGTGGCGGGGGTTATTGTCGCTGACGCCACCAGCTTTTTTAACGCAGGAATAACTGAAACCGGTGCTGAGTTGTCCTGCCTCACAGGATTGTCCGCCAGCACTCCCCTGGCGACCAGACCATTAAAGATCAATCCACTGATCAGACCGATCAGCATTGACAGGCCGATATAAATCAATGTCCACTGCAAGCCGATCAACGTCACCATGATGATCGTCAACGATAAGGAGTTCCACGGACTGGCCACCAAAAAGGCAATCAGCTGCCCCAGACTGGCGCCGCGCTCATAAAGCTTAGTACCAACTATCAAAATACCGTGGCTGCACAGGTCGAGAAGTAAGCCAGCAAAAGTCGCCCGCAAGATGCCTCGAAAGGATCGGCCTTCTCCCAACGCTGAGGTAACAACCTCCCTGGGCACGCGCTCTAGCAAACCGACAAAAACTACAGCGGCCAACAATCCCCACCACATCTTATCGACTAGCTCGTAAATTCCACCACTCATAACCTGCAACCACTGGGGCATCACTGGCCAGTAATCACTGAATAATCCGATGGTATAACATATTAAAACAATGGTGCCAGATACTATGAGCAAATAGTCGGGCTTGCCTTTAGGCGTATCACAGCAGGATGATTGTGCTATGCCTGGTTCAGGCTCATGGCAATGATTCACTATCGCGTTGACTCCCCACTGCTAGGACAAGCTAATTCACTGTTTATTCAAGGACGGCTTATTCAAGAACTGCTTATCCAGGAACTGCTAATTCACGGTTGGCTGATTCACTACATGTCGATTCACACATGCTGACGTCCGATGCTTCATCACCGGCCAGTGAACCGACAATATTGCTGACTCTTTGCGCCGAGCCTGTCGAGACCCTGTCAGTTAACTTCTATGGTACGAAATACCGACCTGCCGCGCCTGAAAAAACGCAAAGCCACTGGCGTGCCATGGGGTATTTCTTCAAGCACTTCGTTATAGTCGCTCAAATCGGATATGGTGCGATAGCCGACCTGTACGATAACATCGCCTGCCTGCAAGCCGGCTTCAACCGCTGGCGAATCTGCGTACACCTTGCTGACAATTACCCCTCCGGGCAAGCGCCCTTTATTGCGCATCTCGTCGGTCAGTTTTTCTACAACAAGACCTAGCACATCACCTGTATCGCTGCCCGCTGCCTGACGGTTTTCACCAGGTCGCGCACCCACGGTAACGTTTAACTTACGCTCCTTGCCTTTACGGACTACGACTGCAGGCACCTTCTTGCCTGGCGCAATCAAGCCAACTGCATGGGGTAAATCACTGGCCTGATCAATAGGCTGCCCGTTAAATTTAATCACTACATCACCGGCCATCATGCCAGCTTTATCTGCTGCACTGCCAGGTTCAACCTGGGCTATCAGTGCACCGCTTGATTTTTTTAGCCCCAGAGACTCAGCCAGATTTTTATCCACATCCTGTATATATACGCCTAACCAACCCCGATCAACGTAACCTTTGTCCTTGAGCTGTGCGACTACCTCCAGCGCCACGTTGACTGGAATAGCAAAAGATAGACCAATAGATCCTCCTGAGCGGGTATAAATTTGCGAATTGATGCCAATCACTTCGCCCTGCAGGTTAAACAATGGCCCGCCTGAATTACCCGGGTTAATCGCAACGTCACTCTGAATAAACGGCACATAATCTTCACCACGAGCGGTTGGAATACTGCGACCAATAGCACTTACGATGCCCGCACTCGCTGAGAAATCAAGTCCAAATGGTGAACCGATCGCTACTACCCATTCGCCTACTTTAAGATTGTCAGGGCCCGCAAATGTAACTGTAGGCAGATCTGTCGCGTCTATCTTTAATAATGCCAAATCAGACCTTGGATCCACGCCAACTACGGTACCTTTATAGTCACGACGATCACTGAGCCGAATAGAAATTTCATGGGCGTTCCCAATAACGTGGTTATTAGTCAAAATAAATCCATCGGAAGAAATAATAAAACCAGAACCCATCGCAGCGGGTCTGCGCTGTGGCGAGTTGCGTTGTCCGAAGAGATCACGAAAAATGTCCGGCACATCGCCTTGCGGTATCTCCTGACGACGACGTTCCGGCACTTTTTCAACAGTTTTTATTTTCACGACTGCCGATGAATTGTCAGCGATTAATTTAGTGAAATCTGGCAGCTCAGCGAAAGCCGATGGCACTGACAAAGCGATCAGAAAAAACACTGCCAGAATACGATTAATCATTGATAACTTTCCTTTAAGTAAGAGCTTATATTTAAAGCGTAGAACGAATCGGGGTTATTGCCATTACTGTGGGTTGTAAACGTGCTGAATTGCGAGATAAAACGGAGATCGCACGTACCAACAAGCCACCGAAAACAAGCCCAACTACACCTGCACAAACGGTAACAAAATCCTTGCCGTAAATACTTTCTGCCAGCCCTGCTGCCAAAAGCAGACTTAGTAGCGGCAAAAAATAGATTAATAGCGAGCCCTTTACCACAACATCTTCCGGAATACCGATCTCTATTTCTTCACCAATATGATAATCAGTACAATCGCGGCCACCAGTGTGCCCACTAAGTAAAACCCGAATTAGCGGGGGACTACCCACCACTCCGGCAAGCAAGCGTTGTCCACAACCGGCCCTGGCTGTACAGGAACCGCAGGTAGAACGTTGGACACCCTCAACCCACAGGCAGTTGTCCTCTACACGCACAACGGTGGCCGTTTCTTTAATCATAATTAACCATCTTGCTAATATTGCCCGGGCGTCATAGTTACAAGACGCGGTTATTGTCCTGGTTCAGCACGCAGTATATACAGCAATCACGCTTCCCACAGACATCGCATTTATGCCTGAGGGCATTGCCTTTCTCTCAACCTAAAAAAACTTAATCCTGTACCGGTACCTATACCTATACCTATACCTATACCTATACCTGAAACCTGTAACTAAACCTGTAACTAAACCTGTTCCGGATAGATTGCGGTCAACGCAGGTAAATACAAGGCACAAGTCGGCTTTGCTACAAATTATCGCCCTGATCTCCCTCATAAACAGGCACTTCGTAGCGATGTGCAAAGCGGATAATTGAGAGATAACGTACAGGACGCAAGCTCTTTAAACTAAGGAACCTCTGATCAATTCATGAACTCGTATCTTGCGCCCAAAATATCCTGCTTCTTCGTTGCAAACCTTCGCAATAGCTAGCTATTACGTGCGGTTTTCGCCTCGAATCTGGACATTTTGAATCACAACCTACTTCGTCAAGAATTAATCAGAGGCTCCCTAAATAGAAAGTTTGATAATTACGAAACGGGTACTGATCGGGCAGGCCGGACTTTATTGCGAGGCCGGGCTTTTCTGCATGTCGACAACCGGCGCTGCAATCTGCTGGTTAGCCAGAGAAGTCTGCTCAGCGTGTCTGAGCATCAGTTGGTGAAGATAACTCTGAATTTGGCGGTGGTGAGCTTCTTTATCCATGAAGTCCTGACTGGATAAATGATGTGGCTGGCGCGCAGTGGCTTGAGCAGATCCAGTACTTACAGTTCGCGCACTGACCTGCGGCATTTCAAAACCGGACGGCAATTGAACCCGCGGCGCAGAATATTCTGGCGTATCGCTGGCGGGTTGCACCGCTGTGGCTATTTCGCTGGCACTATCGCTATTACTGGCACTGTTGGTGAAGTTCGTTTGTAACTGCTGGACCCCAAACACGGCCACTACCGCTACTGAAGCGGCGATAGCGAACTTACGCAGCACCACATACCCACTTTTTTGTGGCAAACCAGGCTCTTTTTGCGTGGAATCAGACACTGGGGAGAAGTCGTCCTCCAGTTCGATAGCGCGGGCTATTTGTTCGGATAAATTGACAGCAGCCACGGGGAACTCCCGGCGCATAGCAAAACCTGCCAGGTGGTAGCGATGCCATTTCTGTCTTAATTCGATGTTATCGGGCAACGACTTCAAAATACGGCGCAATTCTAATTCGGTAACCTCAGCGTCCATCAGGGCTGAAATGGATTCAGAATCCCGCATTTCGCTGCTCACCTGATCAGTCATGATTTACTACCCTATTTGCTATCCAATGTCAGGCGCAAAACCGATGCGCTCGCCAACTAGTTTTATTTTACAGCTAACTGTTGAATTGAAAGCTAGCAACTATTTACCTACTCAAAAGCTACGCGCTATTTATACCAAAGCTATACCAAAACAAAACACTACCAAAATTAAACATTATCAAGATAATAAAACACTATCGAACCCGATCTAGCTGATCTGACCGGAAGCTACCTGAAAGGTTCCACAATTACTCTTTCAATAACAATATTCCAATCTGCGAAAGTGTTCCAATCAATGACAGCCTTCCATTGACTCAAATCATAAATAGCCACCGCCCAATGCCTTGATCTGCTCGTCGATGGCCTCTCGCGCCCGAAAAATACGTGAGCGAACGGTACCTACCGGACAATCCATTATTTGCGCTATATCTTCGTAGCTAAGACCATCGAATTCCCGTAGGGTTACTGCAGCGCGAAGATCTTCTGGCAAATTTTTAATGGCATCATCCACCACCTGCTCGAGCTCATCACGGTAGACAATATCCTCCGGCGAATCGATATCTCTCAGGTTATCGCTGCCGGCATAGTATTCAGCATCTTCTACTTCTACGTCACTGGCTGGAGGACGCCTGCTTCTAGATACCAGGAAATTCTTAGCCGTATTCACAGCAATCCTGTACAACCAGGTATAAAACTGACTGTCGCCACGAAACTTACCCAGAGCCCGATAGGCCTTTATAAAAGCTTCCTGGACAATATCGTTGACTTCTTCACGATCATTGATATATCGGGCAACTATGGCATGCACTTTATACTGGTATTTCAGCACCAGCAGGTCAAACGCCCTTTTATCTCCATTTTGTACGCGCACGACAAGCTGCTTATCAGAGTCCTCAACCCTCTCAGAATCCTGAACCTTGCCGGCATCTGTTTCCCCCACCCTTGTTCCCTCTTTTTATAAGCTTCACTTGCTGACAACCTGAAATACCTTTGGTTCGGCAAAGACAGGATATATCGTATTAACGGTAACAAAACTCCAGGCTGTCATCTGGGATTTTTTGTCACGCTATACTATCATGCTCGCCTTTCCCAACAGGAACCCCACAAGCTATCAATATTTCGGTAAAAAAAACCTATCATCACGATGTACTAGTCATTGGCAGCGGGGCTGCGGGTATGACTATCGC
>QNFP01000075.1 GCA_003645535.1 Gammaproteobacteria bacterium
ATCCAGATAAGCGCGGGTGCAAAACGGATGTAAACGCACACCGTCACAGACTTCACCGGCCACCTTCAACATGCCAGGACCCACCGCTGCAATAGTCACAGCTGGCGGTGGCGCAACGTAATTTTCGGGGATAAAGTTTGGCGTCATCAAGGTGAATTGATAATGCTCGCCACGAAAATCCAGTTTGCCATCACCCTTCCAGGCGGCCCAGATGGCTCGCAAAGCCTGAACATATTCTTTCATCCGCGGTGCTGGCGCTGACCAGGGCACACTAAAACGGCGCAGATTATGGGCCTTAATCTGACTACCCAGACCCATCACAAAACGACCATTTGAGGCGGCCTGTAAATCCCAACCCAGATTTGCCGCACTCATGGGGCTGCGGGCAAAGGCAATGGCGATGCCAGTCACTAATTCAACTTTGTCTGTCACCGTTGCCGCCACGCCTAAAGGCAAGAAGGGATCATGGGCGTTCTCCATGGTCATGACGCCGTCGTAGCCCGCCGCCTCGATCACTCGCGCGGCTTCGGGCACAGCCCTTAAATTATGTTGCGGAATGGTAGTAAACACTTTCATACGCTAAGCACCTTTGGAAAAACTCCTACTCCCTAGTGTTTGAATATTAGTATGTGCCCGAAGCACTCAGGGATTCAACCAGCCACGTCTCAAACCAGCTTCAACAAAACAAATCAGAATATCCCTAATCTTACCTAACACTAAACAGAAAGATACGAATTACCTTATATCGATGAAAAAATATTGCCTAAAAAATCGGCACAAAAAACCGGGACTGTCTCAACTAGATAATCCCGGTTTTTTCAATAAGTGGAATATCAGGCTACTTTAGATACTCCCTGAGCACTGCCGTGACGCAGCAACTTACCCGGCGTTGCGCCGGTGCATTCACCATCGATAAAGATGGGTTCACCATTAACGATAATGTATCGGTAACCATCGGCTTTCTGGACATAACGCCACTCATCACCGGGCAGGTCATGGGCAATTTCAGTAGGCTGCAGCTTCAAGTTTTCATAATCATAGATCACGATATCTGCGGCGCGACCCTCTTCCAGTGTGCCACGATCATTAAACCCTGCTGCCTTCGCCGGCATTGCCGCCAGTCGATAATGAGCTTCTTCCAGTGTATAGGAACCGCGTTCGCGAACCAGCGTCTCGATCATGCTGCTCGGATAGCGACCATAATTAAGGAACTTGGTGTGTCCACCACCATCGGAAAGACCAGGTACGGTCCACTCATTTTGCAGAATTTCATTCAACAGACCTTCATCGTAGTTGAACGGCACAACATAAAAGACTGTTTTCAGTCTTTCGCTGATAGCCAGGTCCAGCATGGCATCGGCGGGATGCCTGTCCATCGCTATACCCAGCTCGGCAACCGTCATGCCGACATATACTTCATTCTCTTTGTTGGTCACGGAGTCGATCACGAGATCAGCCACAGGGCCACTGACAAAGGGTGCACTGCCGTGGTCGTAGTCTTCGCGAACCGCGGCGCGCAGTTCGGGATCCTGCATTTTGCTGATACGCGTATCGACATCGCCAATGGTCACATCACGCCAGGCGCCGTTCCCATCGAACAGATTGAAATCATCCAGCATAAAACGCAGGTCATTAGGTGTGGTAATGGCCTGCATCCAGACTTCAAGACCCTTTTCACGAGCTTCATCGACAAAACGGAGCATGCGACGATGCTGATGGGGATGGCGCTCATTAACCTGGACCGCATTCCACAAAAGCGGACACCCAGAAGCTTCCGCCAGTGCAGTGCCAAACTCCAGGTCAGCTACCACATCGTCCTTGGCCTGGGTCAGCTGAATGATGCCCTCACCCCGGCCTTTGAGCACCTTGGCGAACTCAAGGACAAGTTCATCAGACATGGTATCGGTGGGCATGGGCGTGCCATCATAGTCACGCTGTACCGAGGTAAAACCATCACCCAGACGCTGCATGGTATAGCCGACACCACCCGCATCGAGGGCTTCCTCCATAATGCGCAGCATTTCGGCCAGCTCGTCTTTAGTAGGCTCACGGGTTTTGGAATCTTCCATGCCCATCACATAAACCATCAATGGATTGAGCGGCACAAAACTCATCACGTTGACGCCTTTAGGTCGACGTTCCAGCGAGTCGAGCCACTCGGGAAAGGTTTCCCAATCCCAGTCCATACCGGCCTTCATACAGGCCAGCGGAATTGCTTCAACCCTTTCCATAGACAGCATCAGACGCTCACGCTGCTCTGGATGGGCCGGTGCAAAACCAAAACCACAGTTGCCGATGGCCATGGATGTCACTCCGTGCCAGCTGGAACAGCTCAGATAAGGATCCCACAACAACTGACCGTCGTAATGGGTGTGCAAATCGACAAAACCAGGCACCACATTAAGACCAGTGGCATCAATAACCTCCTTAGCGCTGGCCGCATCAATGCCATCGCCCTCGGTGATTTTCGCTATCAAACCATCCTTAATAGCTATATCGCCAACAAACCTTTCCCGCGTACGAGTACCATCAATGATGGTGCCGCCCTTGATAACTCTATCGTATTGAGACATATCGTCCTCCATTAACTAGCAGTAAAAGTAGCTTTTAGTAATAAAATCAAACTGTTGATGGCATAAATCGCATTGCGAAACAAAACCCCAAAGTGGTTTTGTCAGACAACGAGAAGCAGCCGAAATCTGGCACTAGCAGATTATTCTAGAAGGTATTAGCAGGCTGTTGGTTGGCGCAGATCAATTAGTATTAAAATATACGCCCGCTGGACGTCAGCCTTTTAAAGACCCACAGGACTCAAAAGGCCTTTAATTGACGATATTAGTCATGAAGGTTGTTTATCAAATTGCTTCACATCGTCGGGTATCTGAATCCAGGCTTGTTTTTCACTTACCCATAGGTGGGCTGATGGATTGAGAATCCGGGTATCTGAAAGATTGCTGGGTTTCAGTTTAATGGTCTCAGGGGTATCTGGATCAAAATGATAAATACGGTTGCCACAGTTCGGACAGAATTTCGCATAGTTTTTATTGCCGCTGTCCGCCAGACGATGCCACTCCTTCAGGTCGCCGCTAAATTCAACGGATTCGATATTGACCACAGCGGTGATACTAAAAGCGCTGGTCGATAGCTTTTGGCACTGTTTACAGTGACAGGCCACGACAAGTAACGGCGGTTCCAATAACTGATAAGCAATATTACCGCACTGGCATGAACCGTCGATTGGATAAACAATATCGTTCATTTTATATTCCCATTTTCCCCATCCATATTTGTGATCTATGACAGCGCAACTAAAATCAGCACAAAAAAAAGCCGGGAATTCCCGGCTTTTTTCAAATCTAGACGTGTACTAAGCCGCTCTAGATATGCCCTCAGCATTGCCATGACGGAGTAGTTTACCTGGGTACTCTCCGGTGACTTCATTATCAACACGGATAGTTACGCCATTGACGATAGTGTAGCGATAACCTTCGGCACCCTCGACATAACGCCACTCGTCACCTGGCAGATCGAAGACAATCTCGACCTGTGTGGTTTTGAGGTTTTCCAGGTCGTAAATAACGATGTCGGCAGCGCGACCCACTTCGAGAGTACCTCGATCATCAAAACCAGCAGCGATGGCAGGCATGGCAGCCAGACGATAATGAGCTTCTTCAAGGGTGTAAGAACCACGCTCACGAACTGAATCCACTAACAGGTTGGTAGGATAACGACCAAAGTTAAGGAATTTAGTGTGCGCGCCACCGTCGGAAACACCGGGGACAGTCCACTCATTCTGCAGCACTTCGTTCATCAAGCCTTCGTCGTAGTTAAATGGGGTCACGTAGAAGACGGTTTTCAGGCCTTCGTCTATAGCCAGGTCAAGCATGGCATCGGCGGGGTGCTTACCAGTAGATGCGCCCAACTCGGAAATAGTCATACCCACATAAACTTCATTCTCTTTATTAGCAACCGACTCAATAACGATGTCTGCAATAGGGCCACTAACAAAAGGTGCGCTACCGTTATCGTAGTCTTCACGAACCGCAGCACGCAACTCGGGATCTCGCATTTTTTCAATACGGGTGGCGATATCACCGATGGTCACATCACGCCAGGCACCATTGCCATCAAACAGGTTGAAATCATCAAGCATAAAGCGCATGTCATTAGGTGTAGTAATGGCCTGCATCCAGATTTTATGGCCCTTCTCTCGCTGCTCATCTACCCAGCGCAGCATACGTCGATGCTGGTGAGGGTGACGCTCATTCACCTGTACGGCATTCCACAGTACAACCGCATCGGACGCTTCAGCCAGATGAGCACCGAAGTCGAGATCAGCTACTACATCATTCTTAGCCTGGGTTAACTGAATAAAACCCTGACCACGATCTTTCAGCACATCAGCAAAGGCCATGCAAAGCTCATCAGACATGGTGTCAGTGGGCATAGGCGTGCCATCATAATCGCGTTGCACGGAAGTAAAACCATCACCCAGACGCTGCATGGAGAAACCCACACCACCTGCGTCCAGGGACTCTTCCAGCATCTTCAGCATATCAGCCAGTTCCTGCTCAGTTGGCTCGCGAGTTTTAGCTGCGTCAATACCCATGACGTAAACCATCAGCGGATTCAGCGGTACAAAACTCATCACATTGATGCCCTTGGGGCGGCGATCCAGTGAATCCAGCCACTCAGGAAAGCTTTCCCAGTCCCAGTCCATACCGGCTTTCATGGTCGCCAGAGGAATCGCTTCAACACGCTCCATGGATAGCATCAGGCGCTCTTGCTGATCGGGGTGAGCTGGAGCAAAACCAAAGCCACAGTTGCCGATAGCAACAGAGGTAACACCATGCCAACTGGAGCAGCTCAGGTAGGGATCCCACAGCAGTTGACCGTCGTAATGGGTGTGCAGATCAATAAAACCAGGCACTACGTTCAGACCGGTAGCATCGATAACTTCTTTACCTTCGCTGGCGGGAATGCCGTCACCTTCAGTAATTTTGGCGATCAAACCATCTTTAATGGCGACATCGCCAATGTACTTTTCTCGGGTGCGAGTGCCATCGATGATGGTGCCGCCTTTGATAACCTTGTCATATTGAGGCATATCGTTCTCCTTTAAACAGATTTAAGTGATAGAAATAAAAAAATAAGAAATTTGTCTACCAGATTATATAGCTATATGGCCCATATGGCAGACCCTGATAGAAACAAAAAGGAATAAGAAAACGCAAATATAGGACCAATTGGCTCCAAAGAATTATCGTTCTATGCAAATACCTGCATTCAGCACCCAGCCTGGAGGCCCCTTGCCTTATTTTTGGTGGCAGCTGAACATTCTGTGCCCTGGCTTTGAAACAGAATATCTCTTAAAAATATAAAAAAGCCGGGGCAGACAATACCCGGCTTTTTAAACAACATGTTAACGTACCATTAAACGATAACTAAGCCGCCCGCGACACGCCCTGGGCATTACCATGACGCAGTAACTTACCAGGATAAGCGCCCGTCACTTCATTATCGACACGAATCGTCTCACCATTAACAATGGTGTAACGATAGCCCGATGCACCCTCAACATAGCGCCATTCGTCGCCCGGGAGATCATAAACAATTTCCGAAGGCAACAGTTTCAGATTCTCATAATCATAGATCACGATATCTGCAGCTCGACCTACCTCCAGCGTGCCACGATCATCAAAACCCGCTGCAATGGCAGGCATACCCGCCAAACGGTAGTGAGCTTCTTCGAGCGTATAAGAACCGCGTTCACGTACCAGATCGACCAGCAGGTTGGTCGGGTAGCGGCCAAAGTTCAGGAACTTGGTATGGGCGCCACCGTCAGAAACGCCGGGTACCGTCCATTCATTTTCCAGAACCTCATTCATATAACCTTCATCCCAGTTGAACGGCGTAACATAAAAGACCGTTTTCAGGCCTTCACTGGTGGCCAGATCCAGCATGGCGTCGGCAGGATGCCTGTCCATGGCAATACCTAGCTCGGCGACGGTCATGCCGACATAGACTTCATTCTCTTTATTGACCACAGAATCAATGACGATACCACCGATAGGCCCGCTAACGAAGGGCGCACTGCCGCTGTCGTAGTCCTCCCTCACCGCCGCTCGGAGCTCCGGATCATTCATTTTTTCGATACGGGTGGGAATATCGCCAATGGTGACATCACGCCATGCGCCATTACCATCAAACAAATTGAAGTCATCGAGCATAAAACGCATATCATTGGGTGTAGTAATCGCCTGCATCCAGATATTGAGGCCTTTCTCTCGTTGCTCGTTTACCCACCGCAGCAGACGCCGATGCTGATGGGGGTGCCGCTCATTAACAGCTACAGCATTAAACAGTACGCCAGCATCAGACAACTCCGCCAGTTTGGATCCAAAATCAAGATCGGCCGTGACGTCGTTCTTGGCCTGGGTCAATTGAATAAAACCCTGACCACGATCCTTGAGCACCCTGGCAAAGGCAAAGCACAGTTCATCAGACATGGTGTCGGTGGGCATGGGTGTGCCGTCATAATCTCGCTGCACCGAGGTATAACCGTCACCCAGGCGCTGCATAGAGTAACCGACACCGCCAGCGTCAAGAGACTCCTCCATCAAACTGAGCATTTTAGCCAGCTCTTCTTCATTGGGGTCACGGCTCTTGGCGGCTTCGACACCCATGACATAGACCATCAGCGGATTCAGCGGCACAAAACTCATCACGTTAATACCCTTGGGCCGGCGATCTAACGAATCCAGCCACTCGGGAAAGGTCTCCCAGTCCCAGTCCATACCAGCTTTCATGGTCGCCAGTGGAATCGCTTCAACTCGCTCCATAGAGAGCATCGCGCGCTCTTGCTGGTCTGGATGGGTGGGGGCAAAGCCAAAGCCACAGTTACCTATGGCCACAGAAGTCACCCCGTGCCAACTGGAACAACTCAGGTAGGGATCCCACAACAACTGACCGTCGTAATGGGTATGAAGATCAATAAAGCCCGGCACAACATTAAGCCCAGTGGCGTCAATGACCTCCTTGCCTTCACTGGCGGGAATACCGTCACCTTCAGTAATCTTGGCAATCAAGCCATCCTTGATAGCGACATCGCCAATAAACTTTTCTCGGGTGCGAGTGCCATCGATGATGGTGCCGCCCTTAATAACCTTATCGTATTGAGACATGTGATTCTCCGTTATTATAAAAATAATAGTTAGTAAATAAGTATCAGAAAAACCTAAAATTTGTTGAAATATTATATGCCTATGCCTTCAGCAAGACAGGTTCTGCAAGAAATATTAAGGAATAAGCATCTATAGATGTAAGATGAATTGGCAGCAAACGGCGCGTCGTATTCAGTCAATACACTTTCAATTCGACCTCCATTCACCACCGCCCAGGGCCATCGTCACCCAGGTACCCAAAATAATTGCACTGTCGCAAAGCACCGCGTAGCATCATCGGCCCAAATAAAAACGGGCTTACCCAAAAGTTGAGCAAGATACATAGAGTTTATCTGCTTAAAACAATCCAGGTCTGAATTACTCTCTGAATAGACGATAATTAAGACTAAGCCCTAATCTAACTTTTCATAAAGAGGAACTCTCAAATGACCAGAAAACACGTACTCGACGGCGTTAAAGTGCTCGACTTTACCCATGTATTGGCGGGTCCGACCTGTACACGATTGATGGTAGAAACCGGCGCTGATGTCATTAAGGTAGAAGCTGCTCCCGTTGGTGACATGGTGCGCTTTATGCCAGCGTTGAAAAACGGCCGCAGCGGTTACTACATTCAGCAAAATAGAGGCAAGAAAGCCATCTGTCTCAACCTGCGCGATAAAAGAGCCCAGGAGATCGTCCACAAACTGGTTAAAGATGTGGATGTCGTAGTCGAAAACTTCACCCCAGGCGTCATGAAACGTCTCAACATTGACTACGAGACACTGTCAGCCATCAATCCCAATCTGATTATGTGCTCGATATCCGCTTTTGGACAGCAGGGAGAACTTTCCAATCTGCCCGGATTTGACTATATCGCCCAGGCCTACGCGGGCGTTATTGATATGATCGGTGAAGAAGACGGACCTCCTTATTTCCCCGGTCTGGGCATGGGCGATGTATCCACTGGGGCTCATGCCTACGGTGCCGTGACAGCAGCCTTATTTCATCGCGAACGGGGCGGTAGTGGTCAACATCTCGACATTGCTCTGCTGGACTGTTTATTTCATTGTCATGAACTGAATGTTCAGGGTTACGATGGTTCTGGCGGAGAACTGGTACCCCATCGTTCCGGAGCCCATCATTTCGCCGTGGCACCACTGGGCCTGTTCAAAGGCAAAGAAAAATATCTGGTTATTATCGCCATTGGCGCGCAATGGAATAATCTGCTGAAAGTGATCGGTAAGGAGGAATTTAATGATGACCCACGCTTTGCCGACAACGCCGGCCGTACCGAACACAAACAAGTATTGATTGACGCTATCGAAACGTGGCTGGCCAGTACAGAAAGCGATGATGACGCGGTAAGAATACTGCAGGAAAACCACGTTCCTGTAGCACCTGTACTCAGTGTTCCCGAAGCCATGGCCCACCCCCATCTTATCGAGCGACAAACAGTCCGTACTGTCACCGACCGCGCCTTTGGTGACGTGAAAGTACCCGGCATGCCCCTGCGCTTTTCTGCCTTCCCAGACTTCCCCGATTTACAGGCCGGTTTCCTGGGCGAGCATAACAGCGAGGTGCTGAGCAGCGTCGGATATTCTGAAAGCGATATTAAGACCTTACTTGATGATGGCGTATTGGCTGATGAGCCCATTCCAACCTGATCCACTTCCTCCAACATCACAGGCGATTAACAAGCTATTTATGAGGGTTCTAACATGACACAAAAACACATCCTCGACGGTTATAAAATCATCGACTTCACCCAGTATCTGGCCGGCCCGTCGGCGACACGGCTGATGGCGGAAATGGGGGCAGATATTGTCAAAGTAGAAGTCGCCCCCCACGGCGACCCCAGCCGCTCCTTTCCTTTTCGCGCCAACAAACGCAGTGCTTATTTTGTGCAGCAAAACCGGGGTAAAAAAAGTCTTTGTCTCGATGTCAAAAATGAAAAAAGCAAGGCGGTCTTAACGGAGCTGATCAAGCAATGCGACGTGCTTATCGAGAACTTCGCACCGGGAGTGATCGGCCGTTTAGGTTTCGACTGGGAAACCGTCCACAAACTCAATCCTAAACTGGTGATGTGCTCGATGTCTGCTTTTGGCCAGACCGGGCCGCTTAGCCATTTGCCCGGTTTTGACTATATCGCCCAGGCCTATGCAGGGGTGACATCAGTAATCGGTGAGCCGGATAAGCCACCGAGCCTGCCCATGTTGGGCATTGGTGATGTTACCACCGGCGTTCATGCCTGTGGTGCCCTCGGCTATGCCCTCCTTGACGTCCATCGCACCGGTGAGGGCCAGCTGCTCGATATCTCTTTGCTCGACTGCTACTTTCATCAACACGAAATCAATGTCCAGGCCTACTCGGCCAGCAAAGGGAAAATCGTGCCCCGACGCTCCGGTTCGCACCATTACGCAGTGGCGCCGACTGGCATTTTCCAGGGCCCAGAAGGCTACATTATGATTCTGGCTCTGCTCCACCAGTGGCCTGAGATGTGCAAAGCCATGGGCCGGGAAGATATGATCAAAGATCCCAAATTCGCCAGCAATGACGCGCGGGTGGAAAACCTGCAGGAACTCATCAAGGTCATCGAAGGTTGGCTACAATCCTTTGATACCGATGAAGCAGCGATGGCCGCTTTACAGGCGGTACGGGTACCAGTGGCTCCCATCCTCACCATTCCCCAGGCGGTCGCACACCCCCATCACCGCCAACGTGGCACCATTCGTAAAATATCGGACCGTATCCTCGGCGAGTTTGATATTCCCGGCGTGCCGTTGCGCTACTCCAATTTCCCCGATCTGCTGCCGCTGGATGCACCTTTTCTTGGCGAACAGAATCGTGAAATTCTGGGCGAGTGGCTGGGCTATTCCAGTGAACAGATTGAAGCCATGGAAAGCGACGGCATCCTAATCAATGCTCAGCATTAGAAACCCATAATAATGTCGTTACGACACAGCTTGTCAGAGAGAAAATTATGAAACCTAAACACGTAATGGATGGTTACCGCGTCCTCGATATTACCCAGTACCTGGCCGGGCCAGCTGCTACAAACCTGATGGTGCAGATGGGTGCAGACGTTATCAAGATAGAGATTGGCCCCCACGGGGATCCAATCCGCACCTTTCCCTACGCCATCGACGTTCCGGGCAGCAAAGACAAACGCAGTGCCTATTTTATTCAGCAAAATCGTGGCAAGAAGAGCCTCTGTTTGAATCCTAAAACAGATGAGGGGCTGGCAATCATCAAGGAACTGATCAAGCAGTCAGACGTATTTATTGAAAATTTTGCACCGGGCGTCGTCGGCCGCCTGGGTCTTGGCTGGGATGTCGTCAAAGAGCTTAATCCAGATATTATTATGTGCTCTATCTCAGCATTTGGTCAGGAAGGTCCACTGGCACAATTCCCGGGTTTCGATTACATCGCCCAGGCTTATGCGGCAGTGACAGATTTAATTGGCGAAAAGGACTCGCCACCATCCATGCCCATGCTCGCCTTTGGCGATGTCGGTACCGGTGTACATGCTATGACCGCCATTGGCTATGCCCTACTGGATCGGGAACGTAATGGTAACGGCGGACAACTGGTTGATATTTCGTTGCTCGACACCTATATCCACCATCACGAAGTTGGCGTTCAGGTCTATTCAGCCAGTAAGGGTAAAATTATCCCTCATCGTAATGGCTCCCAGCACACAGCAGTTGCGCCTACCGGAATTTTCAAATCCAAAGACAGCCATCTGGTCATCCTGGCTCTGCTGCATCAATGGCCGGTTCTGTGTCGAACGATGGAGCGAGAAGATATGATCGACGATCCTCGTTTTAAGGACAACGATGCCCGCATTAAAAACCTGCCGGAAATGATTATCGCCATTGAAACCTGGTTGCAGGCCCAGGATAGTGATGCAGCTGCACTGGCAAAACTGGAAGCAGCACGCGTGCCCTGCGCGCCGATTCTGACCGTACCAGAAGCCATGGAGCATCCCCACATGATTGCTCGCAAGACCATACGTACCGTTAATGATCCGATCATGGGTGAATTCCAGATTCCGGGCATGCCGCTACGGTTTTCCAAGTACGAAGTGGATGAAAATATTGAGATACCGGCACTGGGACAACACAACGAAGAAGTGCTTACTACCCGTTTAAACTATTCGGCCGAGCAAATCAGTGCATTGAATAAAAAGGAAATTCTGTTCCAGAAAGCGGTATAAACCAAATAGACCCTGACAAAGTACCCTTATAAACAATCTGGGTCTGCCACACCAGAGGGGCCCGGAACGGAGATTAAAATATGGATCCCAAACACATCCTTGATGGTTATCGCATTCTCGATTTCACCCAATACCTGGCCGGGCCAACCACTTCCCGGCTGGCAGCGGAAATGGGTGCAGAAGTTATCAAAGTAGAGCTGATGCCAG
The DNA here is from genome assembly GCA_003645535.1 of Gammaproteobacteria bacterium. Lineage (GTDB taxonomy): Bacteria > Pseudomonadota > Gammaproteobacteria > Pseudomonadales > Porticoccaceae > HB2-32-21. Next base: position 11,587 of record QNFP01000075.1, read on the forward strand.
CGGGTGACCCAGTGCATTTGCTGCCACACCGCCGCAAAGGCCGTAGTGGCTACTACATTCAGCAGAGCCGGGGCAAAAAAAGTATTTGTGTTGATATTCGCAACCCCAAAGGGCTGGCGCTGATCAAAGACCTGGTCAAAGAATGTGACATCCTGCTAGAAAATTTCGCACCCGGTGCCATTGCCCGGCTGGGCCTCGGCTACGATGTGGTCAAGGAAATCAAACCGGACATTATCATGTGTTCAATCTCGGCCTTTGGTCAGACCGGCCCCTTGTCAGGCCTGCCAGGCTTTGACTATATCGCTATGGCCGTTTCTGGGGTAATGGATATGATCGGCGACCCCGATGAGCCGCCCTACTTCCCCATGCTCGGTATTGGCGATGTCAGCGCCGGTGTTCACGCCCTGGCAGCGATTAACGGCGCGCTGCTTTACCATATGAAAACCGGCAAGGGCCAATATATAGA
>QNFP01000076.1 GCA_003645535.1 Gammaproteobacteria bacterium
AACAGACAAGATTGATGCTCGTCTTATTGCCATGTTTGGCAAGATCCTGGAGCCCGAAGTTCGTCCCATTGCGAGCAAAGAAATCAGGCTTATCAGAGACTTGCTGGCAAGAAAACGGCAGTTGAATGAAACCCGAACCCAGGAGCTTAATCGCCAACATAAGGCGCCCAAGGTATTGGCCGCCTCTCATAGACGATTGCTTAAACTGCTCGATAAAGAAATTGCCTGGGTCAACGAGCACCTGGCGAAAAAGGTCGCAGCTGAGACTGAGTGGCAACGAACCTATGAAATACTCAGCTCTGTCCCGGGTATCGGCGATGGTGTCGCGTTTACCTTGTTGGGTGAGCTACCCGAGCTGGGCACCTTGTCTAATCGCCAGGTAGCCGCACTATGTGGTTTAGCGCCCTTCAATCGGGACAGTGGCCAAATGAGGGGAAAGCGGCGCATCAAGGGTGGGCGAGCGCCGATCAGGACGGTGTTATATATGGCCATGCTATGTGCCATCCAGCACAACCCAGTAATGCGAGACTTTTATCAGAAACTGGTCGCCCACGGTAAGCACAAAAAAGTAGCCATCACGGCATGCATGAGAAAAATGATCACCATATTAAACACGATGGTACGTAATAATCAGGCGTGGCAAACTAATTAATAACTGCAGGTAAAGGGCTTGTTTTTAATCACAGTCGCTTGTTAAACGTATTCTACGCAAGCTGCGTCCCCTCACGATAATGAATTGGTGATAGTCGCTTTACGGTATGGAATCGTTGTTTGTAATCTGCGACATCCCACAACCATGCCTCTTGAATGACATAATACTTATCGTATAGCACCCAAATTAGTTTATCCCACTCATAGTTAGTGGCTTTTGGCACCATTGTTACTTTACTGCCAGGCTTACCACTAGGGCGATTGCCTTTGACCTGATAACGTATATTTTGGTATGTAAAGTCATACCCGCGATTTACTGCGGTGATTTCTTGCATAAATTCCGAATACTCATTGTCGGGCATGCCTACTAACATGGCAGCATCATATTCAGAAATTGGCGTCGTGATTTGTGGGGCAACCCCATAACGCTCTTGCCATTCAAGTGCGATAGCTACCAATTTCATACGAATGTTATTGTTCATTTTTTAGCGTATAACAGTTTATTCAGAAGAACCCTTCCGACTACCACTTTTCTCACTATCACCATTACTTACTAACAGGGGAACGACCAACTGACATAAGCTTTCAAGGGCTTGGCTCAGCTTTCAGCCTGCTATCGAAAAATGATAGTGTGAACAGCAAGAGTAATCGGGGAAAAGCGTTCTCTTGATCATGCATTTTGGCTATATCTCAAGGGCTTACACTACCACAAAGTGATAGTCGGAACGCTTCTGCTGATGTCGATAGTTTGATGTAGCGTCTCGCCTCTAGTTTCAAACTTTCCTAACAAACCCCGACTTCAGCTTCATCGCACCAATGCCATCGATTTTGCAGTCGATATCGTGATCGCCATCAACCAGGCGAATATTCTTAACTTTCGTGCCGACCTTGACCACAGAAGAAGAGCCTTTCACTTTCAGGTCTTTTATTACCGTCACAGTATCGCCGTCGTTCAAAATATTGCCGTTGCTGTCTTTAATAATGAGTTCGTCTTCGTCGATCTCTACCGCCGCAATTTGTGGCCACTCGTGGGCGCATTCGGGGCAAACATACATTGCTCTGTCCTCGTAGGTATATTCTGAATTGCATTCGGGACATTGGGGTAGATTACTCACGCTATCTCCTTCGTTGATGGTTTTTATTATTAATAACCTGTCGGCTGGTTTAGAGCTGACGGGTTATTTCAATAAACCCGGTACGGGGCTCCCCGACAAAGTATCGGTCCTGACCAAAGCCAAAATCTGCCCGATCAGCATAGTCTTCATCCAGTAAGTTGTTAAGCCTCAAGCCAAACTGCCAGGCTTTTGTCGCCTGCCATTGCCAGCGTAAATTGAACAGGCGATGGCCTCGATAACTGTGTTCATTCTCTGGGTCGGTGTAATAGCTACCTAGATAGATCCATTCCAGCTCAACACGACTGTTATTAGCAAAGTACTTCCCCACCTGTGCACTGCCCGTATATCTGGGGGCGGTATCAATATCGTTATTTTTTATCGGCGTTTCGCTAATCGCTATGTCGCTATCGTAGGTATGCTTTGCGTAGCTGGCATTAATATCGACATACCATTCTGCAGCCGGGGCCCAACTAGCGGCCAGTTCGATACCCCGGTGCGAGGTTTTTGCACCACTGATATTTTGGCGATTGGTATCCTGAAAAATCACATGATCTTTGTCCATCTGATAGGCGGCGATGCTGTATTGCAATCCGGGAATTTCACCGCGCAGGCCAAGTTCAATGTTATCCAGGGTTTCCGCGTCAAGGTCAGTCTCCTGTTGCCCGGCCTGCAAACGGTACAGCTCTGTAGTCTGGGGTGCACGGTAACCGCGAGCAAAATTAACAAAAAGGCTGTGCCCTGGCATAAACTCATAAATGCCGCCCAGTTGCCAGGATGGATTGTTAAAGTTATCTATGCTGTCATCGGGACGGGTAAAGCGACAATCTACGCCGGTCATGCAGGGCGATAAACCGGGCGCTTTGTTGTCGTAGTCGTAGTGCAGCCATTCGTAACGGGCGCCGACGGACAATTGTGCCGCCTCATTAATTTGCCAGCGCAGGGCGACAAAAGGCGAAACGACTCGTGCATCTACTTTATAGTCATAGTGAACACCTGCGGGAATCGACGGACTAAAACCGTCAGATTGTGTTTCCTGTAGTTTCCCGTGGGTATATTCACCGTCCACACCGAGGTCAATATCAAGTTGCTCGGTTAGTCTATGTTGCAGCGCACTTTGCCAGCCAAAGCTGTAGTGTTTGTTTTTCTCGACCGGCTGCCAGGGCAGGAAGTGCATACGGAATTCTGTTTCCGTATGGCGCGTATAGGGCGTAAACAGCCACAACGTAGCTGCGTCGACGGGGTATTCGAAACGTGTATGCAAACGCCATGAACGCACATCGCGATAAGCATCGGGGTTGGGATTTTCCCGTTTATGCGAGCCATCTTTATAAGCATCGTCCCCGCGGATAAAACCCGCGGTTTCCTGGTTGAGGTTGGTGTAGGCGGCAATTGTTGTGGCCTGTATATCACCGAAGTTAGCGTCGTAACGGAATTTCGCTTTTTGCTGATCAAACCCAGCGTCGTCCTTGTAGCCGTTGTCATTCACCCCATCGAAACCCATATACCAGCTATCGCCGCTGCGGCCAATACTCCCGTCAGCACGCCCTGTGCTGATAAAACGAGTACGGTAATGATCGTAGCTGCCCGCTTCCAGCGCCAGCGTGGTGAGGGGTGGCTGGTTTGTTGATGTCGGCGGGGAAGGGCTGATGACATTGATCATGCCATGTAGCGCGTTAGTCCCGTAAAGCACCGATTGGGGCCCCGGCAACACTTCGATACGTTCGGCGAGTTCACTAGTCGATTCCAGTAATTGATTAACGTTGCAAAACCCTGCGGCACGCAGTGGAATATTATCTTCCGCCATTAAAAATGCGCCACAGGCACCCGCACCGGTCAACACCGGGGAGCGCAGGGCAGTGAGATGCTCCTGGCCATTACCGCGACTAATCCATACGCCGGGAGTACGCACCAGCACTTCGGTGATGTGTCGGGGTCTAACTAAGTTCAGCACCTCTTCGCTCACCGTGTACACCGAACCTGGCCAGGATGACGCACTTTGCCCAGTACGTGAACCTTGAATAGTGACTTCGTTAATCACTGAAGTCTGATCCTGTTGCATTTTGTCTCCCGGAGCATCGGTTGAAGATGAATGGGTTAAAGATGGCTTGACTGAAGATGCATGAACTGTAGATGCACGGACTACGGGTGGACTGATCAGCCAGGAAAGCAGCCCCAGACTCGCGATCAAAAAGAATACGGGCACCGACGCGTTATAAATGCTCATGGCCTTAAAAGCGTTGTGCTGGTATTGCTTAAGGAAGCTTTGATCAAGTCCAATTATTTTATCCCTTGCCTGGTTTAAAGATAGTCGATCGTTCTCGGCTATCTTTGATGTCCGATCTGTTTAACGCGTTTTCTGTACGGGCTTACCATGGTATTGATTTAAGAATTGTGCAAGCATAACTCGCTTACCAACGGGAGCCTTACACCGATGCCATCCAGGCTCTTCGGCTATTGCTATTACAGGCTGATCCATTATGACAATTAAAGGCAACCAGCCTCCCACAAACAAAAATTGTTCGCCAGAAGACTGTCCCTGCCGAGGGGGCAACTCCCTGAATCGAAGGCGACGCTCATTATTAAAGTTTGCTTTGCTTGCAGCAACATTTTCTCCGTTCTACGCATTAGCTGCACGCAAGCCGGAAAAAATGCGGCCCCAGCCGGGCGACCAACTGGTCTTTGCCTTTGGTGATCAAGAAGGTCAGCTAATCCAGGGAGACGATATTAAACTGGATTCAGCCCCAGTAGCGGCTTATCCAAAAGATCTTGCCGGCAATATTGTACGGAATCGTTCCCGGCTCAATATGGTATTGGTGATGCGCCTGTCGCCGGAATCCCTGAACGATACGTTGAAGCAGAACGCTGCCGATGGTCTGGTAGCCTATTCCGCAATATGTACCCACACTGGCTGCATCGTAGAAGGCTGGAGCGAAGATAAAAAACAAATGATTTGTCCCTGCCACGGCTCAACGTATGACGCCGCTAATAGCGCCAATGTAGTCAAGGGCCCAGCGCCGAAACCACTGGCCATATTGCCACTCACTGTCAAAACTGGAAGCATTGAAGTGGCCGGAAAATTTTCACGAAAAGTGGGTTTTCAGCAACAGCGGTATTAATATCTGCCGACTGAGAACCTAAAATGCCAAAACCCAGTATCGCTTAGCCCGGATAACACCAGGTAAACAACAATAAATGCGGAGCAGTGTATGAATAAAATCTTCGGTTTGGGATCAAAACTGTCCCTGTTTTTAATCACCCTTTCACTGTCCCTGCCCGGCTTTGCTGATGATCTATTCGGCAATGCATCTGGCCCACTCAAGTCCGGCACACTGCTAAAAGACCGGCCCGCCTACAGCCCGGTCACTGACCAGCGGCTGACAAAACCCGAGTCACGTAACTGGCTGATGTATCGCGGCAGCTATGATTCCCACGGTTACAGCCAGCTGGATCAAATTAATACGGACAACGTTAAACAGCTGAAACCGAAATGGACGTTCTCCACCGGTATGCGCGAAGCCCACCAGTCACCCCCAGTGGTGAATGATGGCTATATGTTTGTCACCACACCTCACAATCATCTCTTAGCGCTGGATGCCCGCACTGGCGAATTATTGTGGCGTTATGAGCGCGAATTGCCCGAAGACCTGTTTCAGATGCATCCGACTAATCGCGGTGTCGCGCTGTTTGGCGACAAAGTTTATATGGCCACCACCGATGCTTATTTGGTGGCATTAAACGCTCGCACTGGCGAGGTGGAATGGGAAGCTGAAGTCGAAGATTACGCCTCAGGCTATTACATGACCCTGGCTCCCCTGGCGGCCAGCGGCAAGGTGATGGTGGGTGTCTCCGGCGGTGAATTTGGTATACGCGGTTTTGTTGCTGCCTTCGATGCCGAGACCGGCAAACCAGCCTGGAAGACCTACACTATTCCCGCACCCGGCAAGCCGGGCAGCGAATCCTGGCCCGGTGACACCTGGAAAACAGGCGGCGTGCCGGTGTGGATTACCGGCTCCTACGATGCCGAAACAAAACTGACCTACTGGGGTACGGGCAACGGCGGCCCGTGGATGGGTGACGCTCGCCCCGGCGACAACCTGTACGCGACATCGGTTATTGCTCTGGATGTCGATACCGGCAAGCTCCGCACTCACTACCAATATCACTGGAATGATTCCTGGGACTGGGACGAGGTTTCAGCACCTCTGCTCATTGATTACCAGCGAGGCGCCAAAAAAGTCAAAGGTCTGGTCCATCCTGGTCGCAATGGTTACCTGTGGTTTCTGGAGCGCGCCAGCAACAAAGACCAGAAAATCAATTTCGTCAACGCTTTACCCTACGTCAAGCAAGATGTCTTCAAAAGTATCGATACTAAAACTGGCCGACCTGAATACAACATGGATCGCAAACCCAAAACTGGACAAGTGGTGACTTTTTGCCCCTCATCATGGGGCGGTAAAGACTGGCCGCCGGCAGCGTTCAGTCCTAAAACTCGCCTTCTATATATTCCCGCCAACGACAATGTCTGCGGAAAACTAAAAGGGGAAAAGGCTGAGTATAGAGAAGGGCAGGTCTACATGGGCGCATCACTAGAAGAGTTCGAGGTGGTGCTGCACGAAGACGCCAGGGATTACATCGGCGAATTACAGGCCTGGAATGTCGATACCGCAAAGAAAGTCTGGTCGGTGAAATTTAAAGACCACAACTGGGGACCGATACTGGCGACTGCCGGCGATCTGGTCTTTGCTGGCGGCACCAACGACCGTTACTTTCGAGCTTACGATGCTCGCTCCGGTGAACGTTTGTGGCAACAGCGCACAAACTCAGGGGTAATCGGTGTGCCAGTAAGTTATGAAATTGATGGTGTCCAGTATATCGCTGTGCAATCCGGCTATGGAGTTGATGCCGAACGGGAGCAGGTGCTACTCAATCTGAGCAAAGGTACAAGCACCTATGTACCCCAGGGCGGAGTTATCTGGGTGTTTGCGCTTGATAAATAACAGGAAGCCCGGTTGCCAACGGAGGGAGAAATCGCCGCCTGCGTCCTGGACAAGTCTATTTGTTTCGTGAAGACGTCGGACAAGTTTATGCTATTACCAAACGCTGGTAACAACAAAAAAGCCCCCTAATAATCGGGGGGCTTTTTTGTAACAAGCTCTATTGATCTCAACCGAGCTCAGTTCTACTCATTTAGAGTGCATCGTAGCTGAACTTCTGCCCGGCTAGCACCGCCTCGACCATCAAGCCTCCTTTGGCTATGGTAAATGTTGCCATACCTTTGTGATACGAACCGCTGGTGGTAGCGTCGTTCTTCCCACCACTGGCTCCCGCTGAAGTGCCGGTAGTAGTGGCTGCAGCGGATGCACCAGCAGTTAATGCTACGGCCGTCGCCCCAGCGCCGAATTCAAACTCCCCACTGGTAAATTCGGTAAAGGCCCTCTCATCCTCAAAAAACATAATCTGACTGTACGCCTGCCCGCCGGCCTGCAAGCCAATCGATAGCTGAGTCAGCGAGGTATCACCGACATGTGTGCCGCTTTTGTATACCTGTCCATTACCAAATGCGCCGCCAACCCCGAGACCCGCTTTACCAATCGTATGCAACACCATAACCACGCTCATCTTTAGCAAGTCGCACAATCACTATAGACAATATTCACGGACTGATAAATTATGCCGGGTGGTCTTCAATAACAGATCTTTTAATAACTATCCCGCAATCGGCATTCTTTTTCCCGCAGATATACGAATTCAGCTTTACCACTTTTGCCAATGCGTTATCATGAGGTACTCGACTAGTGGACGACGTTTCATTGACTAGGACTTCCAATAATGAAAGCTGATCGATATCCACTCGAAGGTAAGATCGGTAACACAGCGACCCCTGACTGGCAAATGCTTACCAGTTCGGATCCGTCAAAAAAATTCTCCGGATTAAAAGAGCTCGTCCGTGAAAGTAAATCATCATGGGCCGACATCGCTCCCAAACGAAAAACCCACAACGACTTTTTCCTTTTCATCGCCATAGCAGTCATCGTGCTGGCTGTCGGCGCTCTGATCAGTAATTACCAGCAACAGTTGATAGCGCAATTAGATGCCGTCGAAAAAGAACTCTATGAAGTTAAACGGTCCCTGGCTCGCGGTGCGGGTAATGCTGCCCCGGTAAGTTTGCAGGGTTCTGACAACGAAGTTAATGTTGCTGCTCTGGTGACGGAAGTACAGGTTTTATCAGAATCATCGCGGGCAAACTCAGAGTCAATTAACTCAGCACTACTAAGTCTGGCCGACAGGGTCAAGGCCCTGGAAACCGGACAACCCGGCGCAAAAGGGGCGTCAGGTAAGACCGCCAGCACAACGCCCCAGAAAACTGTTAGCTCGATGCCAAAACCAGTGGTCGGGGCAATACAAACCCCTGGCACCTGGTTTGTAAATATAGGGACATTTTCAAACCGCACAGCAGCAGAAAAACAACTTGCCGCCGTACAGGCCATCGTTAAAAAGGCTCAGCTGCAAAACGTAACCGTGGATAAGCGAGTATTGTACCGAGTCAGAGCCAGTGGCTTTTCTTCACAACCAGCCGCAGAGCTTCAGGCGCAACATTTGCAATCTGCCCTGAAGCTAGATGGAACCTGGGTCGGCCAGCAAAAATAGTTGGTCGAAGCTTGCCCAGATAAATAAAAAGTGCCTCAGCCGATAAATTATTAACTACCAAACACGCCCTTGTCTTTCATTTCTCGAATCTCGCGTGCCGAAAACCCCACAGCTAACGCCATCTCCTCGTTATGATCACCCAGCCCCGGGGCTTCGAAGTTGATCGCTCCCGGTTCATTGCTAAACTTAATGGGAATGCCTATATGTTCCCGACCCTGCTTATCTTCAACAATCATTTCTCTGGCCCGAATCTGCGGGTCGTCTGCTCCCTGGCGCAAATCGTTGACCGGGGCAAAGGCCGCATCCACATCTGAAAACCATTCGATCCACTCGGCCTGTGTCTTGCCAAGAAAAGTTTCCGTCAAAAATGCTTTTACCGGATTCTGGTTTGGCCCAGGTGGTGGCTCACAAAATTCAATCAGGTCAGTGCGACCCATTTTGGTTAATACATTTACTGCAAAATGCATTTCCGAAGCACCGAGCACAATGTATTTATCGTCTTTGGTTTCATAGATATTGTACATGGCGTAACCACCCCAGGTTCGCTCTTCCTTGACCACAGGCGGTTTCTTGTCAGCGAAAACCGAACCCATATTGTTTGGCACACAGGCAATCAGGGAGTCCATCATGGCCAGGTCGATATAGTCACCTTCCCCGGTATCCTTGCGCCTCAAAAGCGCCATCAATACAGCAGACAAACCCATCATGGAGGTCAGCATATCGGCGTTGGGAATAGCCGGTATCGCCGGTTTGCCGTCAAAACCCAGGTTGGTACTTAGAATACCAGCATAACCCTCTGTTGCCAGGTCATGGGCAGGCTTTTTTATATAGGGGCCGGTTTGACCAAACGCCGAGAGAGACGCGTAAACAATTCCGGGATTGCGCGCTTTTATCGCTTCGTAACTAACACCAAGACGATCAACGACACCGGGACGGAAAGCCTCAATAACCACGTCGGCCTGCTCGGCAAGCCTAAGGGCCATCTCCTTGCCCTCATCTGTCTTTAAGTTCAACTGAACACTCTTTTTACCCCGATGAGTATTGGCGAAATAAATAGACTCGCCATCGCGCTTGGGGCCAATTTCCCGATTCGGCTCACCGCCATTTACAGGCTCGAGCTTGACCACCTGCGCACCATGGTCGGCCATCATTTGCGTCAACAATGGTCCTGGTAGAAACAGAGATAAATCAAGAACTTTAATACCTTCTAATTTCATTTAATATTTCCTGTTGATAAGACGAGTAAGCGCTTATATCGATTGTTATCTTGCTAGTATGTTGGCCGTTGTTTGGTTCCTATTATCGAACCTCGGCACAAGTTCCTGACATCAGCTACCGATCCCAAATCATACGTCCTGTCCATTAGCAGAATTGTACAGGCATTGCAGATGCATGGCGGCCTGGGCTATTGCTTTTGCCCAATAAACAATACACTGGACGGCTATGACAGCTCTGGATCATACCCCTGTTACAGCCTTGCGCGGTGTCGGTGCTCAGATGCGGGACAAACTGGCTCGCATCGGCATCACCACAATTCAGGACGTGCTGTTTCACTTACCGTTACGTTATATGGATCGAACCCGGCTAAGCCCCATAGGCAGCCTGCAGGCCAATGCCGAAGTAGTTATCGAAGGCCAGGTGATGGGCACCGATGTGGTTTACGGACGACGGCGTAGCCTAATGTGCAAGGTGCAGGATCGCACCGGCATCGTTACCCTGCGGTTTTTCCATTTTAATGTCGCTCAACGCAACAACTTGACCGCAGGTACCGCCATACGCTGTTACGGTGAGGTTCGTCACGGTAAAGCAGGCCTGGAACTGTACCATCCAGAGTATCAATTGCTCGATGACAGTACGCCAGCACCCCTCGCACAACACCTCACACCCGTGTACCCAGCCAGCGAAGGCCTGACCCAATACCGCCTACGCTCTATAGCAGAGCAAGCCCTGACCTGTATTGATGACAATAATCTAGCTGAATTATTGCCCGCGGAGCTGAACAGCGACCAAACAGACAATGGCGGCTTATTGCGAAAGAATCAACCCAGCCTGGCCGATGCTCTTAGGTTTTTACACGCCCCCCCCGCCGAAGCACCGCTGCAACTGTTGGCTGAAGGCAAGCATCCCGCACAGCAACGCCTGGCGCTGGAAGAGTTATTGGCCCACCATCTAAGTTTGCTACGGCTACGATTGCAGATTCGCCAACACCGAGCGCCAGCACTTAAGCCCGCCAACTCACTAACAAGAAAGTTTCTTTGCGCTTTACCTTTCAAACTGACCGCTGCTCAGCAAAAAGTCGGCCGTGAAATCGCCGCTGATATTGCCCAGCCAATACCGATGTTGCGCTTGTTGCAGGGCGATGTTGGTTCTGGCAAAACCGTAGTTGCTGCTTTGGCTGCCTTGCAGGCTATTAATAGTGGCTACCAGGCCGCGATTATGGCACCGACTGAAATTCTCGCCGAGCAGCATCGCCTAAATTTCGATAACTGGTTTTCACCCCTGGGGATTAAAATCGCGTGGCTAACCGGCAAGCAGAAAGGTAAAGCCCGCCAGGTGATTCTCGAAACCCTCGCCGATGGCAGTGCTCAAATCATTATTGGCACTCATGCACTGTTTCAGGAGGATGTGCGTTTTCACAAACTCGGTTTAACCATTATTGATGAGCAACACCGATTTGGTGTTCAACAGCGGTTGGCGCTGCGAGAAAAAGGCTTTTCAGAAGGATTAATTCCTCACCAGCTGATTATGACAGCAACACCCATTCCGCGAACACTAGCCATGAGCGTTTATGCTGATCTGGATTTTTCCGTTATTGACGAGCTACCCGCCGGACGTATACCGATCAATACTGTAGCCATCTCCGATCAACGCCGCGACGAAGTTATTGATCGCATTCGCAGCGCCTGTGGCGAGGGTCAGCAAGCTTATTGGGTGTGTACGCTTATTGAAGAGTCAGACGTTCTGGAAGCACAGGCTGCGGAGGTTACTGCAAGCGAGCTGCGGCTATTACTGCCTGAATTACACATGGGCCTCGTGCACGGACGTCTTAAACCTGGCGAAAAAGCCCAGGTCATGAACGCTTTCAAAGCCGGAGAACTGGATCTGCTTGTCGCCACCACGGTAATCGAAGTAGGGGTTGATGTGCCTAATGCCAGCCTCATGATCATTGAGAATCCGGAAAGACTGGGCCTCGCCCAGCTCCACCAGTTGCGGGGCCGGGTAGGGCGCGGCAGTATCGCCAGCCACTGCGTATTACTCTACGCTACGCCCCTGTCACAGCGCGCCAGAGATCGCATTGCGATTATGCGGCAAACCAATGACGGCTTTGTTATTGCCGAAGAAGATTTGAAGATACGCGGACCCGGCGAAGTACTGGGCACTCGTCAGACCGGGGAGCTAAATCTGCGCATTGCTAACCTGGCACGAGATGCCTACCTGCTGGATCAGGTCAAGGCCACGGCAAATGCCCTGTTACATAATACACCGGACAAAGTTGCACCAATCATCCGCCGTTGGCTGGGCGAAAATGAGCGCTACGGCCAGGTCTGAATGGATCCTCTGGCACCATTTACGACCTTCGTTCAAACGCGCATACCGGGTATGAAAGCGAGCGTTGGAGCCGAGTCA
>QNFP01000077.1 GCA_003645535.1 Gammaproteobacteria bacterium
ATCAGCGCCTGTTAGTCATCTTCATCGCCGGAGCAATCGTTTACAGCAGTGGCTGGTTCATGGGGCAGTTAGGTAAAGGCTTTATGCCAGACGAAGATGAAGGCCGTTTTATCGTGTCGATTAAAACCCCACTAGGTTCAAGTATCGATTACACCATTGATCGACTGCAACGGGTTGAAGAAATTATCAAACAACATGATGAAGTTTTTGGCTTGTTTAGCACCATTGGCACCGGTGACCGTGGACAGGTTAATCAGGGGCAGATTTATGTCAGCCTGACACCTCGTGACCAACGTGCTTTGCATCAGAAAATTATTCTCGAAACCGTACGTGATGAACTCGCCAGTGTGCCAGGGGTCAAAGCATTTGCAGCACCGGTTCCCATCGTTGGAGGGATGCGTGGTGAACCCTTGCAGTTTGTACTAAAAGGACCAAATCTGAATAAGGTAGCCGAGTTATCCGATCAGTTGACCAAACTTCTGCAAGTCATTCCAGAAATAGGTACTCTCGATACCGATCTGCAACTTGATATGCCCCAGATGGTATTGAAACTGGATCGCGAGAAAACACGCCAGGTGGGTCTCGACACCTTCTCAATCGGCAATGCCCTGAGAGTACTGGTGGGAGGTCTGGATGTAGCGAAATACAATGATGATCCCGGTGACGGAGAACGTTACGATATTCGTTTGCAGGCGACATCGTTATTGAAAACTCCGGATGACCTGTACCGCATCTTCCTACGTAATCGCAGTGGTGATCTGGTGAGGTTGGACAGTGTGGCAACTCTGGAACCTAAACTGGGTGCCGCGACAATCGGCCGATACAAGTTGCAATATGCTGCGACCTTCTTTGCCACTCCAACTATTCCTGAAGGTGATGCAGCAGAAATCGTGATGGAGCAGGCCAAAGATATTCTACCCACCGGTTATCAAATTGAATTAATTGGACGGGCCAAGGAATTTGGTAAAACGGTAGGTTATATTATGTTCGCTTTCGCCACTGGATTGATTTTGGTGTACATGACTCTCGCCAGTCAGTTCAATTCTTTCATACAACCGTTGATTGTTATGACCGCTCAGCCACTGGCGATTATTGGTGCAATCTTCGGTCTATGGCTTGGTGGTAACTCGTTAAATATCTATTCGATGATCGGCATGGTACTGCTGGTCGGGCTTGTAGCGAAAAACTCCATTCTGCTGATTGACTTAACTAATCAGCTTAGGCAGCAGGGTAGAAGTATTAATGAAGCTTTGCTCGAAGCCTGTCCGATACGTATGCGTCCGGTATTGATGACCTCATTAACAATCATCTTTTCTATGCTACCCGCCGCGATGGCGACAGGAGCTGGTTCTGACACAAACCGTCCATTAGCAGTTGCGGTTATCGGTGGCATGATCAGCTCCACTCTATTGACCCTGATCGTCGTACCTGCAGTGTATTCGTTAATTGAGCATGGGCTGGTGCATATTGATAATGTCCAGCAACACGGTTTTAAAAGTTTGTGGACGCGTTGAAGAATGAGTTAAAAGGTTATCGAAGATAATAGGTTGCTTTGATAATTTACATTATTAATTTGATAGAGGAGTGAAATAAAATGAAAACATTGTTAAGTGATTTTACGATTTCAGGTGTTTCTATTGAGCTTGATGAGAATGTATTAATTTTACGCTATGGGGAGAAAATCTTCGATATATTTTTTGATCTTGAAGCACGAGATAGTTATCTCGATTTGCTGAAAGCAATTAACTATGATCCTGACATAAAAGTGGTTCTCACCCTGAATGAACACGGCTGTTTAGGTGATGAACCCTATGAAAGATATATCAAAAAGTTATCGGGTCAAAGCGTACCGGTTGAAATAGAAGCTGTCTGGAATGTACATGAAAATCTCGAAAGAGCACGGCAACTTAATTTTCATCATTACACCATTGAACAACGCCTAAAATCAAAAAAAATAATGGTTGATGGACTTCAAGGCACTGTAGTGACCCCATTTTTTGGCGAGAGTCTATCTGCAGATATCAGATTTGTATCTGAAGATTTTAAATTTTCACTAGCTCATAAAAAATATGGCATTCACCCAACTGGAGGATTGCCTTTTTTTCTTCCACGATACGTAGGACAGGGAAAGGCAAATGAAATTCTTCTGGCAACTGATGTTATTGATGCGAAGACTGCTCTTGATTTAGGGCTGGTCACACGAATTATACCGAATGAAGATTTTGAGTCTAGCTCCATTCAGGCGGCAAAAGAGTTGGCATGCTTAAGTCCGGTTACCGTCTCTTTATCAAAGCTACTTTCTTTTCGTGATAAACAGTCCTTACAGGATTATTTTGAATTTGAACGAAATCATTTTAAATAATGGAGGGTTATGAAATATTTCAGATATAGTAAATATGAAAAACAACCCACAAAATAATCGGCTACTAGACCTTTTTATTCCGAACCGTAGTGGACATATTGTTCTTACCATCCTATTTCTCATATTTGCAATATGTTTTTTACACAGGTGCAGGGAGTATCTAATAAATCAGTAATCTGGTGCTTTGAATTAGATAATGATTTTTTTAAATGAAATCAGGAAATTAATATGAGAATCCAATCAACAAATAAAATGTTCACCAGGGCTGTCATTCTGCTAGCCCTGTTGGCAGCACCGTTTTCCCAATCTGTACAGGCAGAAATATTATGTCAAGCCTGGGATGAAGCACTGAACGTCGATCACAGTCTGAAGGCTGTGCAGCAAAATACTGCAGCTGCGGCAGTACAATTTGATATGACAAAATCGGCGCGCAAGCCCGGTGTTTCGCTGCAAGCGGGTTACACAATACTGGATAATGCGCCGGCTACGAAAACCGATTTTGGTGCGCTCACCGCAGGAGAAGATCAGAGTCTGTCGTTTAAGGCAGTGGCAACGTTGCCGTTGTATACCAGCGGGAAAATTCGCATTGGTATAAAGGCGGCAGATGCAGCCTTTCAGGCATTCCACACCCTGGAAACGGCTAAGATACAGAGTTAAAACTGAAAGTGGCCGAATCCTATGTCGGTGTGCTACGCGCGACAAAAGGTCTGCAAGTTACAATAAGCTATGTTGATAGCCTCAAGGCATATGCCCGGGATGTGGAAAATATGTACAAGCAGGACATGGTATCGCGCAACGACCTGCTGACCGCACAAGTCGCTTTGGCCGATACCGAGCAGCAGGCTATCAAGGCAGGCAATGGTCTTGATCTGTCGCGAGCAGCCTATAATCGTTTGCTCGGCAGACAGATGGATACTGTCGTGGTAGCGGGTTAATGCAGTATTTAAAGACGTTAAGAATAAATCAAACTCCAAGCTTTTCAGGAAAATGAATATGAAAAAATTATTTCAACAAATCATATTGCCAATTGTTGCGGCTGTAGCAATAGGACTTGCAGGATGGATCGGCTGGAACCGGTTGCAACCAGATGATGCGTTGCAAGGCTTTGTCAGTGGCAATGGGCGCATTGTAGCCACCGAAATCGATATTGCCACAAAACTCGGCGGACGGGTTAACGATGTATTCGTTAGCGAAGGAGATTTTATCAAAAAAGGGAAAATATTGGCTCAGATGCAGAACGATACATTAATTGCTCAGCAGAATGAAATTCGTGCCCGCTTGCAGCAGGCAATCAGTGCCGTTGCCGGTGCGAATGCCCAGGTGGCGATGCGAGAAAGTGATGTAGCTGCCGCCCAGGCGGTGGTCGTGCAACGCCAGGTTGAACTGGAAAATGCGCAAAGGCGTTTAAAGCGCACTCAAAACCTGGTCAGTAAAGGCTCAGCCACACGTCAGCAGTTGGATGATGTCAATGCCGCAACCCGCGTTGCTGAAGCAGCACTGTCAGCATCAAAGGCACAGGTAAAAGCTGCACAGGCAGCGGTCGATGCTGCCAAATCTCAGGTTTTGGGTGCCCATTTTACGGTTGATGCAGTGAAGGCCAGTCTTGAACGTATCAAGACCGATATCAGCGATAGTAGTCTTAAGGCACCGCGAGATGGACGAATTCAATACCGGATTGTTCAACCTGCCGAAGTACTGGCACCAGGCGGAAAACTTCTGAATATGGTCGACCTGAGTGATGTTTACATGACTTTCTTTCTATCGGAAATGATCGTAGGACGGGTCGCACTGGACAGTGAAGCCCGTATCATACTGGATGCGCTTCCAGGTTATGTCATTCCTGCCAGGGTTTCATTTGTTTCAAGTGTTGCCCAGTTTACGCCTAAAACCGTGGAAACAGCGATTGAACGCCAAAAGCTGATGTTCAGAGTGAAGGTTCGAATCGATAGTCAACTACTCAAAAAACATATTAAACAGGTGAAAACAGGTTTACCGGGAGTGGCCTGGCTTAAACTGGATTCACAACGCGATTGGCCGGCCCGGTTAGCGCTCAGGGTGCCTGAATGAAAGCGGAGCCCACGGTGGATCAACCTGTCGCCCATCTTACAGGGGTCAGTCTGAGCTATGGCAAAACGCTGGTACTGGACGCTGTGGATCTGGAGTTTCCTTCCGCTTGTATGGTGGGGCTGATTGGTCCGGATGGCGTGGGAAAATCCAGCTTGCTAGCGCTGATTGCTGGTGCACGCGCAGTGCAGCAAGGTGAAGTGATGGTGCTCGGTGGCAGCATGAAAAAAGCGCAACACCGTAACCGGGTTTGCCCGGCAATTGCCTATATGCCTCAAGGCCTCGGAAAAAATCTCTATCCAGCACTGTCGGTGGAAGAAAACTTGCAGTTTTTTGCACGCCTGTTCGGTCATGATAGCACTGAACGTCGCCGTCGAATCGATGAGTTGACTCAGGCAACAGGGCTATATTCTTTTCTCAATCGTCCGGCGGGTAAGCTGTCGGGAGGAATGAAACAAAAACTGGGCTTGTGCTGTGCACTGATCCATGACCCCGATCTATTGATTCTAGATGAGCCGACCACAGGCGTAGATCCGTTGGCGCGCACCCAGTTCTGGGCTTTGATTGCTCGTATTCGACAGCACAGACCAGACATGAGCGTTATCGTTGCGACGGCTTACATGGAGGAGGCGGAGCAATTTGACTGGATCGTCGCCATGGATGATGGAAAGCTGCTGACAACCGGGACGCCGTTTGAACTGCATGAGCGTACCGGGCAACAGACGCTGGACGCTGCTTTTATTGCCTTATTGCCCGATCATAAAAAACTGGGGCATAAAATCATTGTAGTGCCACCTTTTGAGGATGGTGATGACATCTCTATTGAAGCACATGACCTCACCATGAGTTTTGGGGATTTCACTGCGGTAGACCATGCCAGTTTCCGCATTCGCCGTGGCGAAATATTTGGCTTCATCGGAGCCAACGGCTGCGGCAAAACCACCACTATGAAAATGCTCACGGGATTGTTACCTCCTACTGATGGTGAAGCGTGGCTATTTGGCAAAAAGGTCGATGCGAAGGATATTGCCACGCGTCGGCGCGTGGGCTTCATGTCGCAATCGTTTTCACTCTACTCCGAACTCAGCGTAAAGCAGAACCTGGTGCTCCATGCACAACTGTTCAGTGTGCCTGAAGAGGCGATTCCTGCTCGCGTTGACGAGTTGATTAAACGCTTCGGTCTGAGCGCGGAGGCGGATGTCTTGCCTGGCAGATTACCGCTCGGAATGCGTCAGAGGCTGTCACTGGCTGTTGCGCTGGTACATGGCCCGGAATTGCTCATTCTCGATGAGCCCACTTCCGGTGTAGATCCGATCGCGCGGGATGCGTTCTGGCAATTTTTGGTGGATTTATCACGTAACGATAAGGTCACTATCTTTATATCAACCCACTTCATGAATGAAGCCGACCGTTGTGATCGAATTGCATTGATGAATGCCGGACGAGTACTTGTCAGTGATACCCCTGCGGAGATCGTGAAGCAGCTGAAATCAGAAAATCTGGAACAGGCGTTTATTGCTTATCTGAAGGATGATGCGCCTCCCGATGGTGAAATGCTGCCCGAAACATCCATGGCGCTGACGGTAAAATTAGCGCAGCAACCGGTCATTCGAAGAACGCCTTTCAGCCTCTCTCGCGCTTTAAGCTATAGTCGCCGCGAGGCGATGGAATTACAGCGTGATCCGGTGCGTTTAACAATGGCTTTGATCGGCAGTATTTTTTTGATGCTGATCATGGGTTATGGCATTACCATGGATGTGAATGATCTGAGCTATGCCGTACTCGATCAGGATCAAACCGAACTCAGTCACAGCTATGCATTGAACCTGGCTGGTTCTCGCTATTTTATTGAGAAACCAGCGCTCATCGACAACAACGACCTGGATCGCCGTATGCGAAGTGGTGAGTTATCTCTGGGTATCGTGATTCCTCCACATTTCGCACGAGATGTTCAACGCAGAAAACAGGTTCAAATCGCCGCCTGGATCGATGGTGCGATGCCGCAAAGCGCAGAAACGGTCAAGGGCTATGTTCAGGGTATTCACCAGCAATGGTTGATGGAGATAGCAAGCCAACGTTTTGGACAGCAACTTGGAGCGGCTGCCACCATTGAAACTCGTTATCGTTACAACCCGGATGTTAAAAGTTTGCCATCGATGGTGCCGGCGACGATTCCGATGCTATTACTGATGATTCCATCTATCTTGACGGCACTGTCAGTGGTGCGGGAAAAAGAGCTGGGTTCCATCATTAATCTCTATGTCACACCCGTTACGCGCGCTGAATTCATGCTGGGTAAACAGTTACCATACATTGTGCTGGCAATGTTCAATTTTTTATTGATGGCATTGCTGGCCGTGATCTTATTTGATGTCCCTATGAAGGGCAGTTTTCTGGCGTTGACATTGGCGAGTCTATTTTTCGTGATCTATTCCACCGCTTTTGGTTTGCTGGTTTCCATCTTTACCCGTAGCCAGATCGCCGCGTTGTTTCTGGCCACCATGGGGTCGATGCTGCCCACCATTAAATTCGCCGGTATGATCGATCCGGTTTCTTCACTTGAAGGGGTAGGGAGATTGATTGGTAACATCAACCCCACCACACATTACATTACGATCAGCCGTGGCGTTTTCAACAAGGCGCTAGGGATGGCAGATCTTCAAGGTTTTTTTGTGCCGATATTGCTTGCCGCCCTGTGCGTACTCGCGCTTGCTATCGCGCTGCTGAAAAAACAGGAGAAGTGAGGGTGAGTCATCTGGCAAATATTTACCGGCTGGGCGTTAAAGAGTTGTGGAGCCTATGGCGAGATCCAGTCATGCTGGTGCTGATCGTTTACGGGTTTACCTTTATGATCTACGTAGCTGGCAGTGCGATGCCCGAGACATTGAGCAAGGTTCCCGTTTCCATCGTTGATGAAGATGGCTCTCAGCTTTCAGTTCGTATCATTTCGGCGCTTCATCCACCCCAGTTTAAGCCACCTGTTCTAGTCTCTTTATCCGAGGTTGATGCCGGCCTTGATGCAGGTCTGTATACTTTTTCGATCGATATTCCGGCAAACTTTCAGCGTGATGTGCTGGCCGGTCGTGCACCCGCAATCCAGCTCAATGTGGATGCTACGCGCATGACCCAGGCCTTTACGGGAACTGCCTATGTACAGCAGATTATTCAGGGTGAAGTGAATGCGTTTATACAGCGTTATCGGAGTGAGAAAGCTCTTCCGGTAGATCTGGTACTGCGCGCACGGTTTAATCCAAACCTGACACAGGCCTGGTTCGGGTCGGTGATGGAGATCATGAATATGGTCACCATGCTGTCGATTATTCTGGCAGGTGCGGCACTGATCCGGGAGCGTGAGCATGGCACTATCGAGCATTTACTGGTGATGCCGGTTACCCCTGGCGAAATCATGCTGGGTAAAATTTGGGCAATGGGGCTGGTCGTGCTGCTCGCCTCGGCATTCTCTTTGCAGTTCGTGGTTCAAGGGTTGCTGGGCGTGCCTATTGAAGGCTCCGTTGTGCTGTTTGTGGTGTTGACCGGGTTATATCTTTTTTCGACCACTTCACTAGGAATTTTTCTGGCCACGATTGCGCGCAGCATGCCGCAGTTTGGTTTATTGATGATGCTGGTGTTACTGCCGATGCTCATGCTATCAGGTGGCGTCACACCACGTGAGAGCATGCCGATGCTGGCTCGAAATTTTATGGAAGTTGTCCCATCTACCCATTTTGTGGCTGCGTCCCAGGCTATTTTGTATCGTGGCGCAGGGGTTGATGTGATCTGGCCTCAGGCTCTGGCATTAACATTGATCGGGCTTGTATTTTTTTTCGCGTCGATGACTCATTTTCGTAAAAGCATTAGCCAGATGGTGTGATATATGTCTGATCTATATATGAGCATGTACACATGAATAGCCAGAATAATGATCCATTTCTAAAGCTCTGGTTCTCATGAAATTTATGGTTTTCAAGATGATTGGTTTTCTGCTCATATACAGTATGGCTTTATATTCGGCAAAGGCGATGTCAGCAAGGTCCAACCAGGCTTGGAATTCGATTGATGCCAACAACCATGCTTCATCTAAACCAGTGAAGGTGGATGTTCTGGATTCGGTTTTATTCCCAGAGAATGAGCCGACCTTGTCCGTTAACGAACCGATGTATTTTGTGGTGGGGGGCAGTGGCAGCACGACGGCCCATTTTCAATTCAGTTTTAAATACCGGATTTTTGATCCAGACAGTACGCCCGTCGACTGGTTTCAGGCTCTGTATGGCTTGCAGTTTGGCTATACCCAAACCTCAATCTGGGATTTGAGTGATGACTCCGCGCCTTTTTATGATACCAGTTATCGCCCCAGTTTCTTCTGGCAGGGCAACCTGTACGGAAAAGGGTTGATGCCGAAATTACTACGTGGTGGTTTTGAGCATGAATCCAATGGCAAGGATGGTGATGCTTCGCGCAGTATTAACACGCTTTTTTTGATGCCTTTTTGGGGAACAGATGTATCGAATAATAGAACTCTGATTGTTGCTCCCAAATTTTATGTTTACCTGGAAAAATCGGATAATGAAGATATTCAGCAATATCGTGGATATGTAGATTGGAATGTACGATTTGGAAATGAAAGTGGCCGACTATTGACGATGCGCTTACGTTACGGTACAGCGCATCGCTCAAGCACACAGATCGATTTTTCCTATCCTTTGCGTAAGCCTTTGTTTAACCGGACTGGTGGTTTTGTCAGCTTTCAGATATTCAGGGGTTATGGCGAAAGTATTCTGGATTACGATAAGGATAATGGTACTCAGCTGAGAATCGGCTTTTCAATGGTGCGATGATGCTGGAATTGACACTAAGATTTCACACTATCGCCTATCTGTGTCTTTGTGTGTTTTCGCCTACTCATTACGCTTTAGCCAATGACCGCTCTATCGAGTCAGCCAGTTGGCGATTTGAATTCGATAACGACCTGTTCTTTCAAAAAGATAATAAAATTTCCAGCGGGTTATCGCTGCAACACCATTCGGCTATCGCGACGAACTGGGATACTTTACAAAAAGTGCCGGATTTTGTCCGGCGCTGGGGCGAGGCATTCCCATTCATGTCTGCCGGGGGACTGTCGTACCGCGCCGGTATTGCATTGGGTCAGGTGATACAAACACCCGATGACCTGTCTCGTAAAGATCTGATTGTCGATGATGTACCCTATGCCGGTGTGCTGACAGTGCAGGCTACCTGGTATGCCTACAATGATACTGAATTTCGCGGCATTGAGATTACAGCAGGCGTGTTAGGGTCGGCATCACTGGCGCAATACAGCCAGAAGTTAATTCACAGCGTGTTCAATAGTGAAGAACCTGAAGGCTGGGATAATCAGCTAAAAACAGAGCTTTTGTTGAATTTAAATGTGATGCGTAAAATAAAGATTTTACAGTTAACTTTTGATGATCAGCAATCTTTTGATCTGGTTTTGGATGGACATGTAGCATTAGGCAACCTGTTTACTAAGGCTAGCACAGGACTGGAAATGCGTTTTGGTAACAACATACCGAAAGGGTTCTTATATGTCACCGATCCGGTCGGGTTGAGTATGCATTATCTTGCAAATATGAAACCTGATAACCCCAATAGACATTCCCTGTACGGCAGTCTGGTGCTGCGTGCCAGTGCTTTTGCTCATAATGTATTTCTGGATGGTAATCTGTTTCGAGACAGTCACAGTGTCGATAAAAAACCCTGGGTTGGCCTGGCCGTAATCGGGTTTCATTATGAATCGGCTAAATGGGGCATTCATTTCAACCTGCTCAGCACAACCGATAATGTCGACACTCATCTTGCAGGCCGCGAACAACTGGGCACGATTCATGTCGAATGGCGATTTTGAACAGACGGAATCAAAGTGACATAGATTAGAGTGATTATTTATTAATGAATAAGGAGTACAAAAAATGCAGAGTTGGTTGATTTTAATAGCCGCGATTGTCCTGGAGGTGGCAGGCACGACAGCGATGAAACTTTCTGATGGATTTACCCGGCCCTTACCATCGGTACTGCTGGTGGTATTTTATCTCTTCTCACTTGCAGCGCTCACCCTGGCACTGAAGCGGATCGATGTGAGTGTTGCCTATGCCATCTGGGCTGGCGTGGGGACTGTGCTGGTAGCGATTGTGGGTGTAATGTGGTTTCGAGAGCCGGTGTCCCTGTTGAAGGTGGCTTCAATCCTGTTGATTGCGGCAGGAGTAGCGGGTCTCCATCTTAGTAGCACCACAGGGGATCTATGAAGCATTTTTTACCACGTACAGTTGTTATTCTTGGGTTGGTATCATTCCTGACTGGGACACTGGGAGCAGAACCGACTATTGCTAGCTTGATCTAAGGGTTGGCAGAAACCACGGCCAGCGGTGTCAAGGTGCTGGTTTTCGACACCGGCCAGAATTCTGTATGATCATCTGGGTCGACTGCCGGTAGTCACTATTGGCTGGGTTAGCTGGGTATTTTGCTAATCGCCTTTGCGCTATTGCCAGGTAGCGGTATTACTGTAAGGATTCTGTTTCTGGCTAGCGTAGAACAATGTTCGGGCTGTATCATTTATTAAAGGGGGTATTGGTATTGCCTAACGCGCTGCTCTTTGGCAGTGGGTGGGCATGAGTGGCACTTTGATCATGTCGGCCTTCTTATCAACCGTTTCAGCAATAGCGCTCAAAGTGAGGGTGCAGGAGTATGAAAAAACCAGTGAACACTCAAACAAATGACAAAATGCCATCACCGGCGAATGCAGATATTCGTATCGGCATAGCGTTGGGAAGTGGTTCAGCGCGAGGCTGGTCGCATATTGGCGTACTAAGAGCGCTGGAAGAAATCGGCATCGTGCCGGGTATAGTCACTGGATGTTCAATCGGATCGCTGGTGGGTGCAGCTTATGCCAATCAGCAGTTGGATGCACTGGAAAGCTGGGTACTCGATCTCACATGGAAAAATATTCTGGGCATGATGGATTTATCCTTTCTGGAAGGGGGCTTTATACAAGGAGATAAAATAATTCAGTCTGTCCGGCAATTTATCGGGGATAGTGATATTCAATCGCTGCCTGTCAGTTTCGCTACGGTAGCGACTGATTTACAAAATGGGCGTGAGGTCTGGCTCCGGGAAGGCAATGTGCTGAACAGTATCCGGGCATCAGCAGCGCTTCCAGGGCTATTTTCCCCTTTTATGTTGAATGGTAAATGGCTGGTAGATGGAGGCCTTGTTGACCCTGTTCCCGTTTCGCTGTGCCGGGCGATGGGAGCGGAAATTGTGATTGCGGTCAATTTAAATGGCGATCTGGTTGGTAAACATTTGCAAAAAAAACCGATAGCGCGCATCGCCGGGAAAATAACTCCTGAAAGCGATAAAGAGCCTGATCTATGGAGCAAAATTTCCTCCCATATTAGTGGTAGCGTATCTGGACAAAAAAATACCCTGTTATCACAATTACTTGGACATACTCAGAATAACCCCGGCCTTTTCGAAGTCATGGCAAGTTCAATAAATATCATGCAGGATAGAGTTACTCGAAGTCGTATGGCGGGCGACCCAC
>QNFP01000078.1 GCA_003645535.1 Gammaproteobacteria bacterium
CCCTGGCCGACATTGCCGCCGAAGAGAATAAGAACGCCATTGAGGTTATGTTAGATATCTCTCTCGAAGGCGACCTCAATGTTCACTTCCTCGGACCTGATCGCGGCTTTAACGCCGACTTCATGGCGGAAATCATCAACAACAACGACTACACCATTCCCGGTGTTTCCGACGGTGGCGCGCACACCAAGTTCTTCACCGGTGGCGCCTATACCACTGACTTCCTCAAGTGGCTGGTTCGCGATGAGGGGAAAATCACTCTCGAAGAAGCCCACCACAGACTCTCTGCCATGCCCGCACAGGCAGCAGGTCTGGTAGACCGTGGTCAGTTACGCGAGGGCTGGGCAGCAGATGTTGTCGTTTATGACATTGATGCCCTGGGTGATGGGGACGAGTGGATTGGTGAGATCGTCCACGACCTGCCAGCAGGCGAATGGCGTCGTATTAAGCGCGCCGAAGGCTATCAGGCGATTATTGTTAATGGCGAAGTGACCTTCGACAATGGCGAATGTACTGGAGCCACGCCGGGCGAGCTGTTGCGAAATGGCAAAAGCCGTAGTGCTTCTGCTAAAAGGAAATCAGCCGCCGCTTGATTTTCGTTTTCAGCTAGACCAAAAAAGCCCGGACAATGTCCGGGCTTTTTTATTAAAGCTCTTCCTTATTAAAGCTCATTTTTTAAAGCTCGCTAGGCGCGACCGATACTCCGCGCTATCTCCCTCTCGAAATGTATCAACGCCGGCTCGCTACGACCAAATGTGCTATGGGTCATGGCACCGCTGGTCATGCCCACCTGCATACCTTCAACACCGGGAATATCCTCTTCCAGTACCGTGCGCACGGCCAAATCCATATTGCGCTCCCAATGATCCTTGGCTGACTGGGTTTGCGCAGGTTCAGGAATATAGTAGTCCATCTGAACGATACACTCGTCCGGCTTGTTTGCTACCGGAAAGGAGCGCCATAGCTCTACGTGATCACGCTGCATCACCAGGCCGGTATTAGGGAATAGCAAATAGACAATGGCCGAGTGCAGGGGGAAATCCCACGTGTCCTCAGGTTCATCGCGCAAGCTATCGATAGATTTTCGAATCACCGCTTCACGCAAATTCTGCCCGTAGGTATCCAGCAAACACAAATTATGATGTAGCAAGGGGCCGACCGTATTCGGGTGTAAGGGTGCGAAGTGGTAGGGCTCAAGAAAGGTATCGAGCATTAATTTCCAGTTCATCTTACGATGCAGGCGGCGCTGGGCATAGGGATGATAACTCTCAAATTTGTAGGTTTTCAGGTCATCCACCAGACCATTATTCAGGCCGCCGAGCTGGGCATCAATATCGAAGGTTTTTCCCGGTGTTGGGCAAACCCAGATCATGCCGTATTTCTCTACTACGGGCAGGCTTTCGAGAGAATGCTCGGCTTTGTCGACACCCGGAAAACTGCCTTTATCAGGAATCACCCTGAGCTGACCATCGAGGTCATAATTCCATGCATGGTAAGGGCATATCAAACCACCCTGAACGCGCCCACAACCGGTGACCAGTTTCGAACCACGATGCTTGCAGGTATTAAAAAAAGCGCTGATGCTGCCATCTTTACCTCTTACCACCAATAGCGGCACACCGATATCGTCGTTGGTGATAAAGTCGCCAGCCTGGGGCAGCTCACAGGAAAACGCGACCAGCAAGGGGTAATCCTTAAACAGGGTTTGCTTTTCGAGGGCGAGCCAGTCGGGGCAGATATAGGAATCGACGGGGCTTAAATAGACATCATCTTCCCGTGTCGTATCCTCTCGTTCGAGCATATCCAGAGCACGCCTGGTCAGCTCAATGCCGGTCTCTTTTCTCATCGCCAATCACTCCTGCATGTTGCTTGCTTAATATTGCTCGCAGCTTATTTTGTCATAAAGCCATAAATCTTAAGCGTTAAAGTCTAGCCACAAACCCCAGAATTATACGCCACGAGAAAAGACTCTGCATTGAGAGCAATCAAATATCCAGATGCCTTTATTCGAGGGCTAAACTCAAGGGCTAATGCTCCCGGGTCGAGGTAAAGTCGACCTCGGGATAACGCTCCTCACTCAAACTTAAATTAACTCGTGTCGGTGCCAGATAAGTCAGGTAACCACCTCCATCAACGGCCAGATTATCAGACACTTTACGCCTAAAGTTCGCCATGGCTTTGGCATCTTCGCAATAGACCCAACGTGCAGTATAAACATTCACCGGTTCGTAAATAGCCTCGACACCGTACTCGTCCTTCAGGCGATAGGCCACCACTTCAAATTGCAACTGCCCTACTGCACCGACGACGATGTTGTTGTTTTCGACGGGGAAGAAAACCTGAGTTGATCCTTCTTCAGCTAATTGCTTAAGACCTTTATGTAACTGCTTAGTTTTTAGCGGGTCTCTTAATCTTATAAGACGAAAAAGTTCAGGGGCGAAGTGAGGGATGCCGGTAAAATTAAGTAGCTCCCCGTCGGTAAAAGTATCACCGATCTGGATGGTGCCATGGTTGTGTAAACCGATAATATCCCCTGCGATGGCCTCATCAACATTACTCCTTTCACCGGCCAAAAAACTCACTGCATCGGCGATACGGATATCTTTGCCGAGGCGCACATGGCGCATCTTCATGCCTTTTGAGTAGGTGCCCGAACAAATCCTCATAAAGGCAATTCTATCCCGGTGCCTTGGGTCCATATTGGCCTGAATTTTAAATATAAATCCGGAGAACTTTTCTTCACTGACGGCAACTTCCCGTTCTTTAGCTTCGCGGTTGAGGGGTGCCGGTGCCCACTCGACAAAATGATTAAGCATTTCCCGGACACCAAAATTACCCAATGCGGTGCCATAAAATACTGGCGTTAATTCACCCGCCAGGTAAGCGTCAAGGTCGAACTCATTACTGGCACCACGCACCAGTTCTATTTCGTCACAAACATTGTCGTAATCGAAACCTAATAGCTCGCGGGCCGCGTCTGAATCCAGGCCATCGATTTTGATGTCATCAGGGATATGGCTACCCTGGCCCTGGGTGTAGACATGAATGCAGTCCTGGTACAGGTCGTACACGCCCTTAAAATCCCGACCCATGCCCAATGGCCAGTTGATGGGAGCGGCAGCGATTTTCAGTACCTCTTCGATCTCATCGAGCACTTCAACAGGATCGCGAATATCTCTGTCCATCTTATTGATAAAACTTAATATCGGCGTATCGCGTAGGCGGCAAACATCCATCAATTTGATGGTTCGCTTCTCGACACCTTTTGCACCATCGATCACCATGAGCACAGAATCCACGGCGGTCAGAGTTCGATAGGTATCTTCTGAGAAGTCCTCATGACCAGGGGTATCGAGCAGGTTCACCACCCGCTCGTTATAGGGAAACTGCATGACCGACGACGTGACCGAAATACCCCGTTCCTTCTCCATGGCCATCCAGTCAGAGGTCGCATGACGATCACTTTTTTTACCCTTAACGGTACCGGCAATCTGTATTGCATTACCGAACAACAACATCTTCTCGGTCATGGTGGTTTTACCCGCATCTGGGTGAGAGATGATGGCAAAGGTACGGCGCCGAGCGAGGTCTTCCAGGTACGAAGTCATATAAGTGGATGCAGGTGCTGGGAGTGTGGTCGCGCATTATAACGATGCCAAACCCTCGTGTCCCTCGCCGCTCACTCCGCAGTGGCATTCGTAGTGACTATAACGCCAGGTGCGACAATATGTCACATCGGCAATAGCACACCTCACCGGTACCATTCAGGCATGAAAACTGGCAAAAATGGGCGGGAAATTAAAGCCATGAAAAAACTCATTTTGAGCGCGATACTGGTAATGGCACTGCCAGTTCATAGTGAAGTAATCCGCAGTAAAGCTACTCCACTAATGGAGGAGATCATCGTCGAAGGAGAACGCCTGAAATCCGAGAAGCGCGCAATAATTCAAACACAGGATCTGGACAAACCCGATAGCGCTGCGCTACTTAAGTCACTACCTGGCGCCAACGTAAACAGCAATGGGCCGCTGACCGGTATTGCACAGTATCGCGGCCTGTTCGGTGATCGCGTCGCCGTATCGATGGAAAATGAAGCCGTGCTAAGTGGCGGCCCCAATGCAATGGACGCGCCACTGTCCTATGCGCCCCCCCTGTTGCTCAAGTCACTGGAACTAACCACGGGCATCGCACCAGTCTCTGCAAGTCAGGAAGCCATTGGCGGACATATCACCGCAACGCTGGATCGAGGTGAATTTGCGGCCACAGAAGACGCCAAACTTTCAGGTGCAGCGACCAGCCGCTACGGGTCGGTCGATGATGGCGTCAATCATGCGTTAAAGGCAGTGGCTGCCAATAACCAGCACAAGCTCGCGGCCCTGGCTTCCTATGACGACGGTAACGATGCCGAAACTGGTGGCGGCAAAACCCTGACCGGCACCGGCTACCGACGGGAACGCTATGACCTGAGTTATGGCTGGCAGAATGAAACCAACGAGCTCCTTATTTCAGCAGGCAAACTGGAAACCGACAACACCGGTACTCCCGCACTACCGATGGACATCAAGTACATCGACACCGACATGGTCAATTTCAACGCCACAAACGAACTCGACGGGTTCACCTTACACACGCGAGCCGGTTACCGTCACGTACTCCATTTGATGGATAATTTTTCCCAGCGCACCAACTCCATGCCGATGAGGTTTCGCCAGAATAAGGCTTCCGGCCAGCAGGTCGCCTGGGGTGCAAGCGTTGATATTCCCGTTGGCGGCGACAGGGTAAGTATCGGCATTGATGGCACCCAGACACTACACAATGCACTGATCACCAATCCAAACATGGCTATGTTCGCGGTCAATAATTTTTCCGATGCCGAACGAGATATTTACGGCATTTTTACTGAGTGGCAAGGTTCCGCTGGCCTCTGGGATCTTGAAGCAGGCATGCGCTACAACTATGTCGACATGAATAGCGACAAAGTATCTGCCAACGGCATGATGCCAATGATGCAGGGTCTGGCTGACAGACTGGCAGATGATTTTAATAACAGCGACCGTGATCAGGGCTTTAACAATGTAGATGTCGTACTCAAGGCCAGCAGACAGCTAACCGACTCCGCTGGATTTAGCATCGGTGCTGGGCGCAAAACCCGCGCGCCCTCTTACCAGGAGCTGTATTTATGGTTGCCGTTAGAAGCGACCGGTGGTCTTGCTGACGGACGCACCTACATCGGTAACCTCGACCTGGACAGCGAGGTTAATTACGAAATCAATATGGGCCTGGATTGGCAAGATAGCAACTTCTACGCCAATGGACAGGTCTATTTTCGTAAAGTGGACGATTTTATTCAGGGTACTCCCTCGACCAATATGGCCGCCAACATGCTTGCCAATATGATGACCGGGCAGGCACCTCTACAATTCAACAATATCGACGCCGAACTCTATGGTTTTGACGGGCGCTACGGTGTAGCGCTAAATGACAGCTGGCAACTTGATGGCGTACTCAGTTATGTTCGCGGCGAGGACAAAAACAACAACGACAACCTGTACCGCATCGCACCTCTTAATCACTCATTAGCTTTGAGCTGGCAAAAAGCTGCATTTACTGCCCGTTTAGAGTCCGTGCTATACGCCAGCCAGTCCAAAGTTTCATCTTATAATGACGAAAAGAAATCAGCAGGTTACGGTCTGCTCAATCTGCGCGGGAAATATCAGGTCACTCGTCATTTTGACATAAGGGCAGGCGTCGAAAATATGCTCGATAAAGATTATGAGGATCATTTGACCGGCTACAATCGTAACGCCGACAGCGATATACCTGTCGGCGACCGGCTGCCCGGTAGAGGTCGCAATCTGTTTGTCGCTATCAACATGGTGTGGTAATCATGCCCGCGTTTAAGAAATAGTGAGCCGATAAAAAGCACCTGTCGAAGTGGGTGAATAAGTGAGGATTTGTTAGCATGCGCCTATTATAGATTCTTCGATGATAGATACCTTCGTTGATAGATATCTTCGGTGACAGACACTTCGGTGATAGGCACTTCGGTGATAGACACTTCAACTAATATTTCTGCGGCGCGGCAAAACCTGCGCAGATTAATAAACATCCGCTACATTGCGTTAGTCGGACAGGGCCTGACGCTGTTTTTTTTTACGCAGATCTACCCACTTGAATTACCGGTTGCCACTATCGCTTACCTGGTACTATTTTTCGCAGCGGTAACTGCACTCACACAATGGCGAAGCTATTTCTCAAAAGCCATTTCTGAAAATGAATTTTTTGGCCACCTGTTGATAGATATAATCGCCCTGACATCGGTAATGTACTTCAGTGGCGGCGCCACCAATCCGTTTATATCCTATTACCTGGTACCCATAAGTATTGCTGCAATCACATTACCAGCACCTATGACTTGGGGGGTTACTGCCGCTTCTCTATTGGCCTATAGCGGCCTGGTGTTCTATCACCACCCGATTGCGGGGCTCGCCCCACACCTGGGCCATGACGGTGTTAATCTGGATATGAGCAACCTACATGTCATCGGTATGTGGGTTAACTTTGCGCTGAGCGCGGGCCTGATTACCTATTTCGTGGTGGGTATGGCCAACGCCCTGCGCAAACAGGAAGCTGAGTTAACGGCACAAAAGGAAGAGCAAATGCAGGACGAGCAGTTGCTGGCCATTGCCACCCAGGCCGCAAATGCCGCCCATGAACTCGGCACACCGTTGAACACCATGAAATTGATTATTGATAACATCAAGAGTAGCCCACTGAGTGAGGCGCTGAACAAAGATGCGGGCATTCTTGACCAACAAATTGATCGCTGCCATAAGACCTTACAAAACCTGGTGCGCGCGGCCAGCATCATTGAGGAGCACGAAAATCCCCAGCTGGTATCAAGCTATATCGACGAACTACTAAACAACTGGCAACTGATCCGCCCAGAGATTAACCCGCACATAGAGATCGACCGCAACAATCCGGCTATAACCGCCTGCTTTCATCCGTCCGTACAGCAGTCCCTGCAAAATTTACTCAACAATGCTGCTGATGCAAGTCCACAACAAATAGAAGTGAACATTCGTTGGAACCGCCAGGAATTACAGATTCAAATACGCGACCACGGCACCGGCATTACCGCTGAACAGGCCGAAAAAATGGGTCGCCCTACGCCCAGCAATAAACCTGGCGGCCTGGGAATAGGGCTTTTCCTTAGCCACAGTAGTCTTAACAGACACGGAGGACAGGTCAAACTCGCCAATGCTGATGGCGGCGGATTATTGACTTCCGTCCTGCTACCCCTGAGAAATGTGCACAGCTCATGACTGCAAACACGGAATATGACCACGACTATTTGATTGTAGATGATGACGTAATATTCGCCGAAACCCTGTCCCGAAGTCTTACCCGCCTGGGTAATACCAGTCATGTTGCACACGATCCACAACAGGGATTAGCCGCCAACGTAGCACACCAGCCATCACGAATAATTCTCGACCTAAAGCTGGAAAATAGCTCCGGCCTGCATCTCATTGAGCAACTAAAAGAAGATAACCCAACGGTAACTATCGTGATCCTGACAGGTTATTCCAGTATCAGCACAGCTGTTGAGGCCATCAAGCTCGGTGCCGACTATTATCTCCCCAAACCTGCCGGCATCAACGATATAATCGGGGCTTTTGACAAACCCGCTGGTGACCCAGATACCAAACTGGCAGAACAACCCCCTTCCGTCAATCGTCTGGAATGGGAACATATACAGCGCGTGCTGGAAGAAAACGATGGCAACATCTCGGCAACAGCCAGAGCCTTGGGTATGCACCGTCGAACCCTACAAAGAAAACTGCAAAAAAAACCTCGCCGCAGCTAACGACGAGGTTTTTTATTTTACACGTTTAGCGAAACACCTATTTCAGATTACCCATAATTCCGCGCACTGCAGCAGGAATATCTGCAGGCAGAACGACAAGTTTCGAATTATCTGACGAAGCCATTTCCCTGATCGCACCAATGTAGTTTTCACCGAGTAGATACATCACCGGCAAATCATCCTGGCCAACAGCAGACGTCACTTTTTCAATAGCTTCTTTACTCGCTTCGGCGATAACAATCTTGGCCTCAGCATCCCGTCGGGATGCTTCCAGACGTCCATCCGCCTGGAGAATTGCGGCTGTCTTATCACCCTCAGCACGAGTTACCGTAGCACGACGTTCTCGCTCCGCAGCGGCCTGCTCTTCCATTGCCGCCTGCATGGTAACCGATGGGTTGATATCCTGGATCTCCACGGTTTTTAAGGTAATACCCCAGTCGGCGATATCGTCAGATATGGCGGCTTTTAATTTGAGCTTGATCTGGTCACGAGAAGACAGCGCTCCATCCAGTTTCATTTCGCCAACGATAGAACGCAGTGCCGTTTGCACCAGAGTTCTGATAGCGATTTCATAATCTTCAACACCGTACACCGCTTTTTCAGGAGACAGAATATTGATATATGCTACCGCATTGGCAATGATCACCACGTTATCGAGGGTGATCACTTCCTGGGAGGGAATATCGAGCACGATATCTTTGGTAGTCACTTTATAAGAGACGCTGTCAATATAGGGCACGATAAACTGCAAACCCGGCGACAATGAGCGATGGTATTTACCCAGACGCTGTATAACCCACTTGCTGCCCTGGGGTACCTGCTTAACGCCACGGTAAACCGTGACTACAATTAAAGCCAATAAGGCCCAAAATATAATTGATCCGTTCATTGATTACAGTTCCTGTTGGTTGCAGTTTTACTGGTTACGATTCTTGCTGGTAATAGTTCTTGCTGGTTGCAGTTCTTACGGGTAACAGTTCTTACGAGTAACAGTGCTTATCGGTAGCAACAGGTCAGAGGTAAGGGCTTCGGGACCCTGCTATTTACTAATGGCGATCAACAAGCTCCGATTAAAATACACATTTGTTAAATGTGCGCTTAACTGTTGAGCTTTTCAACCACTAAAGCGTTGCCAGAAAAATCCTTAATGGCTACCTTATCACCGGCGATAACTGGACTTTCGCAAATAAATGGCCATTCATCCTCACTGAGTACCGGTAGATTGAAACGAACTACACCCCGACCACCATCGACAGGTGCCTTAATGACATGTCCTCTTTCGCCGATCGCTGCGTCCCTCGAAACCCCGGCTTTGGTCTTATCGACCATTTTTGGCTTGAAATACTTAAACCAGATCAGCACGAAGGTTGCCGATGCAATAATCCATAACAGCACCTCCACAGAAACGTCCATTTGAGGAAACATCCAGGCGACCAGGCCAACAATAATGGCACCCAATCCAAACCACAGGGATATAAAACTCGGCAGGAATATTTCCAGTATGGTCAGGCCGATACCCAGCACGACCCATTGCCACCAGATTATTTCAAATTCCATGCGTCTCTCCTTACCATCAGCCCACCATTAACTCAATGCGCACAGCCGACAGCTATTGCCAACGACCATACTCGCTATGATACATCGAATAGCGCTTAATGGAGTGATTAACCGGTTTCGAATTCAGATCAAAAATCGTAGACCATCAGCAGCGCATCTTCCCTCGCACAATCGGTCCGATAGTAGGCTCGCCGTTGGCCAACTTGATTGAAGCCTGTTTTCAGATACAGTCCGATCGCTGAGAAATTACTCGCCCGCACTTCAAGATGCAAGCGCACCGCTGAATCACTTAGCATGTCGACACATAGCTTTAGCAAATAGGCGCCCAGACCCTCACCCTGAAAGCTAGACTGGACCGCTATATTCAACAATTCTGCCTGATCCAGTATCTGCTGAAAAAATAAGTAACCAATAATCCGGTTACCGTTAAGCAAGACATAGCCACTATGAGACTGGATACTGTCTGCGAATTGTCTTGCACTCCATGGAAACGGGGACACCTGTCGCTCTATTTTTATTAACGCCGGCAGGTCTTCTCGCACCACTTCGCGAATCGAAAGCCCGTTGCGCAACTCGGCGCTGGCAAGCTCGTTCATAGCAGGCTCGCGTATAGCAGGCTCAGGACTGACACAGAAATCTGATCGCAGCCCATACCTCTTTCTTGCACTCGGGTGTGGCGATCATCTCGCTAAGAGATTTTGTGAGGATGGCCTCTGCCCCACAATCCAGCAATAAGCGAGAATCTAATTCAGTGCCCGCCTGTTTATCGTTTTCGAGACAACTGCGGACATCCCTACCCATGCCCAGCAACCATTTGAACGGTTGCTTTTCATGCCGCCCCTGCAGGAACATAGCCAGATGATCCTGTGCCGCAGTTAAACTACCATCGCTACCCATTGGCCAGTCGACAAACTCGGGTTGAGCAAAACTTTCGGGCACTCGCCCTATGGATTTTAGAATATTAACCAGTAGTTGTGAAAGCTGATCATCGCTATCCAGCCCAACAGGCCAGGAATCGATGACCAGCAAATCCACACAGGGCCGCCAGCACGCCAGGCGAAAGGAAACCAGATTTGCCTGCGCTTCTGCTAATGATTGCGGATGCGTCTGTTCAGCCAATGGATCAGCCCGCTGTACATTAACTTCGGCAGATTGATCAGCAAATAACTCTGTCGTCAGCGATGGTCGATTAGCAGATACCTCGATCGTGGTATTTTCGGCAATCAACTGCGAGACTAATGGCGCGCTCCCTTCATTTCCACTTAACCCGGCATTTCCACTTTGCCCGGCATTACTACTTTGTATGTTTTGGGAGTCGGCGTCGGTCTGCGTTTGCGCTACAGACCGCAGCCGATACTGCACGATACCGAGGGTCGATAGATACCAGTCGCGCAGTTCCGACTCCACAGTCCTGATCCCTTATACGCCATCGAGCTGGGGATGCAGACGATCCGGGTTTTCCATAATGTTAAGTGCGTTGAGGTAGGCCCTGGCACTAGCTACCAGGATGTCCGTATCTGCGCCCTGACCGTTGACTATCCGCCCACCTTTCTCAAGCCGAACTGTCACCTCCCCCTGAGAATCCGTACCGGTGGTAATCGCGTTCACCGAATACAGTTTCAGATCAGTATTACTTTGCGCGACCTTTTCGATGGCTTTGAAAACTGCATCCACCGGGCCGTCGCCATCAGACTCGACATCATGATCACTACCCTGGGTGCGCAATACCAGTGCGGCATGAGGCGCGCGTCCCGTCCTGGAGGAAACATCCATCGCCACCAGGCTATATTTTTCGTCAGCCTCACCCATCTGCACTTCCGACACCAATGCCTGTAAATCTTCGTCGTAGATTTCTCGCTTCTTGTCTGCCAGCTCCTTAAACCGCACAAAGGCTTCGTTCATTTCTGCCTTGTTTTCGAAAGGAATACCCAACT
Organism: Gammaproteobacteria bacterium; assembly: GCA_003645535.1. Classification (GTDB taxonomy): domain Bacteria; phylum Pseudomonadota; class Gammaproteobacteria; order Pseudomonadales; family Porticoccaceae; genus HB2-32-21. The sequence goes on from QNFP01000078.1 coordinate 11,365, forward strand.
CCTCAAGACGGGCTGCAAATGCAGCGCGGCCGGATAATTTACCCAGCACCAGACGGTTGGTATTCCAGCCGACATCCTGCGCCTTCATAATTTCATAGGTTTCGCGATATTTGAGTACACCATCCTGATGAATACCGGATTCATGGGCAAAGGCATTGGCGCCGACTACAGCCTTATTGGGTTGCACCGGAAAGCCGGTTATCGTCGACACCAGACGCGAAACCGGCACTATCTGTTCAGTGTTGATGCCTGTCTCTACGGGGAATACGTCCTTGCGGGTACGTATCGCCATGACAATTTCTTCCAGTGAGGCGTTACCGGCACGCTCCCCTAAACCATTAATAGTACATTCCACCTGACGAGCGCCATGCAGCACAGCCGACAGCGAATTTGCCACCGCCAGACCGAGGTCATTGTGACAATGTACCGAGAATATAGCTTTGTCAGAGTTGGGCACACTGGCAATAACCCTGCCAATCATTTCACCATACTGCCCCGGCTCTGCGTAGCCGACAGTGTCGGGGATATTAATAGTACGTGCGCCGGCATCGATAACCGCTTCTACAAC
>QNFP01000079.1 GCA_003645535.1 Gammaproteobacteria bacterium
CGATTTTCAATCTCGCCGCGACTACCCATCTGGTTTCGTTCGGCCCACTCTTCCAACCGTTTATGGATGTTTTCGATCATCACAATAGAGGCGTCCACCATTGCGCCAATGGCCACCGCGATACCACCCAAAGACATGATGTTCGCCGTCAGGTTTTGTTCCGCCATCGGGATAAACGACAGTAAAATCGCCACCGGCAAAGTCAGAATGGCGATCAGCGCCGATCGAAAATGCAGCAGGAACACCATGATGATGAGCGACACCACAATCATCTCTTCGGTGAGGGTGTGTTTCAGCGTGTCGATAGCCTCATTGATCAGCTCTGAGCGGTCATAAACGGTGATGATTTCTACGCCTTCTGGCAATGCTGCCTGCGCTTCAGTCAGGCGCTGCTTGACCCGTTCGATAACCCCCAGCGCATCTTCGCCATAGCGCATCACCACTGTGCCGCCAACCACTTCGCCTTCACCATCCAGCTCGGCCACACCCCGGCGCATGGCTGGCCCGAGGCTCACCTGCGCGACATCTTTCAACAGAATAGGCACACCACGCTTGCCAACACCGATGGCGATCTCCTCGATATCACCTTTGCCCTCGATATAACCCCGGCCACGAATGAATTGCTCATGGCCTGCAATTTCCAGCACCCGTCCACCGATGTCGTTATTGGAACGGCGTACCGCTTCGGCGACCTTTTTCAGCGGAATGCCGTAGGCTGCCAGCTTGTTCGGATCGAGCTGGATCTGGTACTCCTTGACGAAGCCACCTACCGAGGCCACTTCGGCCACGCCCTCGACTGACTCCAGCCAATAACGCAGTTTAAAATCCTGCAAGCTGCGCAACTCCGCCAGGTTATGGCTGCCGGACTTATCCACCAAGGCATATTGAAACACCCAGCCCACACCCGTTGCATCGGGGCCGAGGGTCGGTTGCACATCATCTGGCAGTTTGCCCTGTGCCGAGTTGAGGTACTCCAACACCCGCGAACGTGCCCAGTACATATCGGTGCCTTCGTCAAAGATGACGTAGACAAAAGAGAGGCCCATGTAACTCTGGCCTCGCACCGACTGTACCTTGGGTGCCGCTAACAGAGTGGTAGTGAGCGGATAGGTAATCTGATCCTCCACCAAATCGGGACTGCGCCCCGGCCACTCGGTATAGATAATGACCTGCACATCGGAGAGATCGGGGATGGCATCCAGCGGCGTATCAAGTAGGGCTTTGTATCCCCAAAAAGTCGCCGCGATCACGATAAGCAGCGTCAATAACTGGTTTCGTGCGCAGTAGTTGATGAGCCATTCAATAGGGCCATGGTTTGATGTATCGGGAGCATTTACCATGATTCCACCCCCGCTTTCAGCTTGCTCTCAGCGGCAATAAGAAAGTTACCGGAGGTGACCACCGTGTCACCGGCTTCCAAGCCCTCCAATACTTCGATCCACTTGCGATTGCGTAGGCCGGTTTTGATCTTGCGTGGTGCCAGGCGGCCATCGCCAAGGTCAAGAAAGACCACGCGGCTCTGACCTGAATAAAGTACGGCTGATTCCGGTACCACCAGACGCTTGCCAAGCTTTGCTTTGAGATGGACGTGGGCGTACATGGCAGGGCGTAGAAAGCCGTCGCTATTATCGAGCACCACACGAACACGGGCCGTATGGGTGTCGCCTTCCATAAAGGGGTAGATGAAATCGACCCTGGCAGGGTATTCACGATCCTGCAACTCGGGCAGCACCACTTTGGCCATCATTCCTACCTTAATCAGCGGCAACTCGTAATCATAGACCTGCGCCTCAACCCACACGCGGGAGAGATCAGCGATACGCAATAGACGCTGGCCCGCTTTGAAAGCCGAGCCTTCGACGATTTTTTTGTCGATCACCACACCGCTGGCAGGAGAGAGTATGGCGACGTACTCCTGTGCTCTGCCGCGTTTTTCCAATGCCTCGATCTGGGCATCACTGATATCCCATAAACGTAACCGGCGACGCGCTGCAGCTAAGCGATGTTTGCCTTCTTTTGCTGAAGTACGGCGCAATACCTCCAGATACTCTTCCTGCGCGCTCAACAATTCGGGGCTGTAAACGGTGAATAGCGGCTCACCTTTTTTCACTGGCTTGCCGACGGCGTTGGCGGTCAGTTCGCCGATCCAGCCGCTAAATTTTAGCGCCACGTCACGCAAACGGGTTTCGTTATAGGTAACGCTGCCGACCGCACGGGTCGTAATACGCAACTCCTTCTGCCTAACCCGACCGGTGGTGATGCCAATCAATTGACGGCGCGCAGGATCTACCCGCACGGTGCCGGGGACATCGGCACTCCCTCCAAAACCAGTGCTGGCACAGGTGGCGCAACGTAGGCCCTTGCGACCCGTGGCCAAATCGAAGGTGATACTACCTTTTCCCGCATCGGCTTCGATCTCAATGGTCAGTGGCCATTCGCCGCCCATGGAAGGCTGAAATGTACCTTCGTACTGACCAACTTCGGTCTCGTTCATCTCCGCCGGCGCGTACATGGCAGGCATGCTGCCCATGGAAGGCATGACGGCCACAACTTTGAGCGCTGCACCGCCCAAGGGCTGCCCGGTTTTATCCTGCACCCAGATGGTTACTTTGTTTTTACCTACCCTGGGCACCTCTGGATTAAGCTCGGCCCGTACCTTGAATGGGCCCGCTTCTTGAAAATGGGCAGAGTTCATTTCAGCGATGACTGGACTAGCCATAGTGATGAATAGAAATATAAACAGTGTTTTTAGAATGTTTGGTTTCATAAGTCCTTACTCCCTGAATGTGCGCCCCTAAACTGAGTACCCAGGGTCCTACCCACAATATGTTCCAACGCCGCCAAACGTCGGTGGTAATCCGCCCATGCCCGCTCTCGCTGTAATCGGGTCTGCATTAAGTTTTTTTCAGCACCAATCAAATCAAGAAAATTACCGCTGCCTGCCTCGTAGTCAGACTGGGCAGCTTGCAGATTCTCTTCGGCAAGGGGCAATAACCGGTTTTGGTAAAGGTTTAGTACGTGCTCAGTTTCGCGCACCTTTTCCACTGCTAGCTGCACCTCACCCATAAGCTGCGATACTTTAGCTCGTTGCTGTGAATCGAGACTCAGGGTCATGGCGCGCGCCTCATCCTTTGCAGCACGACGTTTTCCCTGGAGTGGGATATTGATTGACGCACCCACGGTGAAACGCTTCTCGCTCTGATTCCAGAGGGTGTTGTACCCTGCGTTGAGGGTGATGTCGGGATAGTCATTGCGCTTGGCCAATCTTTCTCTGTAACGACTGGCTTGAATTCGAGCAACCAGAGCGCGCAATTCTGGGTGATGTTCGAGTGCCAACTTTCGTAGCTGTTCCACTGCGGGCAGGGGAATGGTCTGCGGTAGGGCCGCAGGGCGGGGCAGTGGCTGGTCGGGAAGACGTTGCAACAACGTGTTTATATCCGCCATAACATCACGGCGCTGACGTTCCAACACGATGTCGCGGTGTTCCAGCAGTACCTGCTCCACTTCGGCACGCAAGGCGTCTTGCCTGGAGGCGCGCCCCGTCGAATATTTGATCTCAGCGATATTCTGAAACTCCTGCAACAACGCCTTGTTGATGCCATTGATGCGAATCGCTGCATGGACAAAATACCAGTCGGCGTAGGCAGTCTTGGCTGTCTCAGTAAGTTTCAAACGCGCCTGTTCGATATCCACAAAAGCGGCATTGGCCTCAGCGCGAGCGACATCACCACGCAATTCACGTTTACCCGGCCAGGGCAGGCGTTGTGACAGAGAGAATTTTTGACCAAAGTCCAGGCCATCAGCACCTGCTGATCGAGGTGCGGCACTGTATGAAAGCATGGGGTCGTCAAATGAATTAGCCTGCTCGATACGTGCTTTCGCAGCCTGCCAGGTTGCTTGCATGGTAGGAATGTCGGGGTTACGTGCCAGCACCGCTGCTACCAGAATTATTGAAGTCAGTGACGCCTGGTTAGCGAACGGAATATCATCCTCGAGGGCCATCAGTGGCTGGCAAATAACCGCTAACCACAGCAAAGCAATTCCCAAACGGGAACGCCTATAATCATTCTTGTTATACATAAAACACCTTCGTTGTGAATTGAAATCAGGTCGGCTTGTAAGGCTCGCGTACGATAGCTGCGCGAGAATTAAACCCGGACGGAAATCAGCGCTCTGCGCTTTTCTTTAAGCGCGGAGTGCAAACAAAGGTGTGATCAAATACGGAAGCGGCTGGTCAGCAGATAGACCGGTTTATCAGGAAGTAGAAGAGAAGAGCGAAAGACAAAAGCAACAGTGGGGCTTGGCGGAATGATATCGGGGAAATGAAACGAAACCGGTATGGGCGGCGGCTGAGGTGCATCGAGCATAACCACTTGTTGGGCGTGGAAACTGGGATGGGGTGCCACCTCGGAAGACTGATAGGAAATTTCACAGCAGCCATTGGCCATCGTGCCGGACTGATCCTGACAGGAAGCATCCATCGCGCAGCCCATCATGCCCATATCGCCTGGCTCGTCACAACAGCAGATCATCTGCGGTTCGCTGTCATCCATCAGTTCGCAGGCATACAGCGTCTGGAACTGCGTCAGCGGCCCCGTGAGTAGAAGCAGCGTGACAATAAGTCGGCGAATGGACGGAATCCTTATCATTTTTTTATGCTAACGGCAGTCAATCAAATAAGCAACTTTCTGTCTGAGCTTTCTGTCTGAGCGAATTCGACTGGATTGGTTCCCGTATTTACGCTTTTTTTCAATTCACCCAATAATTGAGCTACCTATATTACGGGCAGCACAAAGATGAATCAGTAAGGTCAATTCCGTACAAGCCGCTTTCGTAAACAGACTATTTATTCATCAAACATCAATGTATCAACGCTTATTTTTTGCCCGGCCGCCATTTCTGAATCTGGTGATTGGCGTAGTCAGCTACAAACACCGTGTCATCACTCGTAACTGCTGCGGCAATGGCAGTATGGGCTGGCCCTTTAGAGGGGATGCCAAAGGTATTGAGAAATTCTCCGTCCGGTTTAAACTTCTGTACTCGGTCATTATAAAAGTCGGCTACAAAAATATTTCCCTGCGGGCCAACACTAATACTCGTCACGGTGGCAAACCAGCCGTTAAACGAACCAAAGATATTCATCGCCAGAGGGCCTCCCCATTTATGGGAGAAATCACCGTTGGAGCTGAAGACTTGAACCCGATCATTGTAACCATCGGCGATATAAAAGGTTCCATTGGCGGCAACCGCAACATCGGTGGGGTAGTTAAACTCACCTGCCCAGACGCCCGTTTCGCCAGGGGTTCCCCATTGGCGAATAAAATCGCCGTTCGCATCTAACTGCTGCACGCGCTGATTATAGAAATCAGCCACAAAGAGATCGCCATTGTTTGCCACAGCAACACCACCTGGCGCATTGAACTCACCCGGCCCCGCACCCGGCTTGCCTATAGCACGAAGAAACTGGCCTTGCAGCGTGTAGACCTGAATCCGGTCATTGAAGTAGTCCGTCACATAGAGTTCACCGTTGGCAACGGTCAGATTCATCGGGCGGCCAAGCTGACCCGCTTCGTCACCTGGTTCACCAAACATGTGTTTGAAGTTACCGCCAAAATCGAACACCTGAATACGAGCATTACGCGCGTCGCTGACAAACACTTCTGATGTTGACACAGCGATGCCAGTGGGTTCGTTGAGTCGCCCTGGGGCATCACCTTTGCCACCCCAGGTTTTTACAAGTTGATAGGGCGGCTCTTTGACACGGGGAAACCAGGCGTATGATGACAACAACAGTGTGCTCACCATCACGACAAACAGCGTTAGTCGAACCATCTATTCGTTCTCCGGTTAGTCGTTCCCGTTAGTAGTTTAAGCGCAAGCTGAGGGTGAAAATAAAATCCTGCTTCAGTGCACTACCGTTGAGGTTTTGCATCACCGGCAGTTGTAGTGCAACCTCTGTTATTGCGCGTTGTGTTACGTATTGAAGAGTGGGAGCGAGATAAAGTGTAGTACCCCCTGAATTAGGGTTTTTCTGTCCATTGTTGCGATTCTTACCCTGCCAAACCCCATTGCTTTCAACACCGGCATAGAAAAAGTGGGGCAGCCCATCCGTTGGGCCACCTATCCAGACACGTCGGTGATAGGAGAGGTCGAGTCGTGCTTCGTCGCCCCGTTCAAAATTATTGGCTTCGTTATTGAACTTGTAACTGGCCGAAACTGCCCACTCCTTTTCTAGCGACTGGGCAGTGGCGACAACACCAATGAGCGGGTTCCATGCGCCTGAGCCAAGCTGTAATGAAGCGGGCAGACGACCGAACCTGTCCTGCTCATCGTCTTTGCCTGTCGGCATTTCAATACTAGCAAATGGTGCAATTCGAACCGTGCGCCCCGGCTGGTCTTTACTATAGGCGGTATATCTCACCATTGTTGTCACGTCACCCAAACCATTGACACTGCGTTTGCTTCGGCCCGACGGCATATCGAGTTCCATGGTTTTATCTAGCAACGGCACAATACCAAAGATCGTCCACCGCGATGTCACTCCCCAAACCCCGACGATGGGCAATGCTTTGACCGTTAGTTCACGGCTCATGGGGCCGGGGTCATCCGTCGCACGGAGATACTTAGCCTGCACTCGCACCACGCCTTCACCTTTGCTGACCGGCAATGCGCTATTAAAGGTGATTGGCGCAGCCGAAAGTTGAAAGGTGGCGCCAAACAAAAACAGGCTGCACCACCAGCCTAGCCAGTGTGACGGTCTCATAGAAGTTGCTCACTCATCGAACGCGGCGTGAATCCAGCATCTTCCACTAACTGTTTCAACTGCGCCTCAGTCAATACCACACCCTCTTGGACATTGACGATTACCAGGCCTTTTTCTAGATCAACCGTCACCGACTCCACCCCTTCGGTGCGTATTAACTTCTTTTCGATACCGTAGGCACAGAAGGGACAGGAGAGTCCGTCTACCCGCAGGCTGTATTGGGTGCCAGCGGCAAAAAGTGTGGTGCTACAAAACAATATTATGGCTGCGAGAAAAATCGATTTTTTCATGTTATTCACTTTGTTATCCGTATTAGGATCCCGCGCTATCTACAGATGCCACTCTAACTCTACTTTGACCCGATAGTCAGGTTCGCCTGTTGTCATTCAAATCATTTGGGATAGAAAACTGCACAGGTATTAGTAATTTGTCCTGACTAACCGGGAGGAGGTATTAAACATAATCGGCGCTACCAGAGCTGTATAGCGGTGTAAAAGCCAAGTCGTTATGAACCGGAATAAACGTCTCTTCATCCAGCTTCCCCATACAGATGTTTGAGGATGCTGCATTCGCTTAATGGCTTGCCCTTTCCGGGACAGAATTCAGATAATTCTCCCAAGGCGATTTTTATCTCAATCAAATCAGCAATGCGTTTTTCGATCTCGGTTATCTTTTGTTGTGTTTTTTCATGGATATCTCCGCAATCTTTTTCTGGTCATTCGCTTAACCCTAGCAACTCTTTAATTTCTTCCAAAGTAAAACCAACACGTTGCGTCTTTCGAATGAAACGCAGGCGTTTAACACTGCCTTGATCGTAAACCCGATACCCTGAGTTCGTGCGTTCAAGAGGGGAAATCAAGTCTTTGCGCTCGTAATATCGGACGGTATCAATGTTAACGTCGCAGGCTTTTGCCAATGTGCCAATCTTTATTATGTTCACATTTCTCTCCACTTTTGGATCATAAAACCTGGGCTATAGTCCAGAGTCAAACCTATAGAGAGGATTAAGTTGAGGCGATGACCACACCACTGGGAGCTCGATGTGCCAATGGCGACCTTTGCTATCTGGGCTTTCTGAAACTGGGGTGACTGAAGGCGTGGCAAAGCGCCTATTGCTACCAGGGCCATTCTGGCCGAAGACAAAGTTTTGGCGTTCATGCCTTGCGTCCGCGCATATTCAAACGTGGTTGGTTTAGCGGTATCGCAGGCCGGAGGTGCTTTAACCAATATCGTTGTCGCTCGGTCAGGCCGACCTCATGGGGCGGTGCCATGGAGCTACTCTTATCAGGCTGGAAATAACAGGAGTAGACGCCACGACAAGAGCAACAGCATGTGGTTAGTTTTGCACTCGCGTTGGCGCCGCTAAATAACTTCTACTAAAGATTAATGGCCTCAACGGGAATGGTTAGCGTGACTTCATCGCTAACATAAGGCGCGTGCTTGCCCATGTTAAAGTCGGATCGTTTAACCGTCGTCGTGGCTGTGGCACCACAGGCATCTTTTTTCAACATTGGGTGGGGCATGCATAAAAAAGACTCCAGAGTTAAAACGACGGGGTGAGTAATGCCTTTGATGGTGAGTTTGCCCTTCACTGCGCTTAATTGGTCGCCGTCAAAGACGAGTTCGTCAGATTTAAAGCTAATGGTCGGATAATTGGCTGTGTCTAAAAAATCTTTATCCTGAATGTGTTCGTTAAACAAAGCATAGCCGGTATTGACAGACGTCGTGTCGATGGTGATATCGATAGAGCCGGTTTTCGCTTCCTGGTCGAGTATGATAGTGCCAGTGGTTTTGTCAAAGCGGCTTTGTTGTTTGGAATAACCGAAATGGCTATATTCAAATCTCGGTAGAGTATGGGTTCCATCGACAACATAAGTTACCGGTGCTGCCATTGTGCTGGTTGACATTAGAGTGGCCAGGGCTAAGGTTGTAATTCTTTTCATGGTATTTCTCCTTTGGTTTTTTGAGTGCTTCTTTTTGGTTTTGCGTTGGTTTTTGTTTGATCTGCGCTGCCGCTTGTACTGTTTGCTGACAACACAAAATTAATTGCAATCTCGTTCGCTACGACACCTACATCGGACCAAATGCCTTCACCAATCCCGAAGTCGAGGCGATTTAATGTAAAGCTACCCGTGAATACGGCGGCGTCGGTTCCTGTTGTCATAGCGAAGGGGGCCGATATAGCTAGAGTCTTACCTTTAATTGTTAATTGACCCTGTGTTTCAAATTGATCATTGCCAAGGGTGATAATCTTGTTTGACTGGAATGTCGCTGTAGGGTGAGCTTCGACGTTGAGCCATTGCACCCCGAGTATTTCTTCGTTGCCATCGGCGTAACCAACGTCAATACTGGAAAGATCAACATCAAAACGGATGTTTGCTGTAGAGGTGTCTCCGGGGTTGAAAATAATGTCCCCCGTAAACCGACTAAATTTACCCTCCATTGGAACTCCCATTTGCCGATAAGAAAACGTGAGATCACTTTTGTTGCTTAGCAGGTGCCGATATTCGCTGGCCTGAACGGACAGGCTTGTTAGTAGCACTAAGAGGAATAAATAAAAGCGGCTCATGGTTCCTTCCTTTTACCAACAAACAGCATCCGTGACATGACCTTGTCTCGATCAATAAAATAATGCTTTAGTCCTGCCAGCACATGCAATGTGACAAGTGTTAGCAGGGTTATGTTCAGAATCTTATGTATATTATTGAGTAAATCTCCCATAAGCTCGTCCCTGGTTACTAGATCAGGCAGTGGGAGCACGCCAAACCAAACGGTTTGAACGCCCTTTGCTGAGCTCATTAACCAACCAGAGATGGGCACGAAAAACAGCAATGCGTAAAGCGCATAATGAGTGATAAAAGACGCTCGTAGCTGCCATTGAGGCAATGAGCCGGGTAATGAAGGGGGTTGGTGGGTGGTACGCCACAAAAGCCGAAGGCTGGTTAGAATAAACACGCTAACACCGATCCATTTATGATAACTGTAAAGTTTAATCTTGATGGGAGATAAGGCGAGCTCGTGCATGTAGATTCCGAGAGGGAACGTGATAAAAATTAAAAGCGCTATCAGCCAGTGAAATATTTTGGCTGTTGGCGTGTAATTTGTCATTGCTTATCGCCGGCAAAAATGTCGCGCAAGTCTTTTAAATTGTCCTGAATATTTTGATGGTCGTTAAAACAAGCGTTTGAAAACGCTTGATCCATAGCCGCCAAAATGACTGGGAATGTTTTATTAAACTTTTTTTCACCTGCAGCCGTTAATTGAATAACCTGGCTTCGGCCATCCTGTGAGCTGGGGGTACGCTTGACTAGGTCCTTTTCTTCCAAGCGATTGATGACGCCGGTGAGAGTGCCTTTTGTTATTAATGTCTTTTCGGTCAGTTCTTTTGGTGTCATTCCTGCAGTGTTGCCCAGTGTGGCAATAATGTCGAACTGACGATGGGTTAAATCAAACGCACTGATTTGGCTTAAGGAGAATCGCTCAAAAGCCTGGTAGCAAAGCGCGAGTTGCCGAATTGTCGTCAAGGATTGATGATCACTCATGGCTTGTTCAGAGGTGCCTTAGTTAATGTGCAGAGCATTATAGTCCTAGCGCGAACTAGATTAGTCTGCACATTGACTAAATGCAAGAAGTTCTTTTGCCCTCACTACCAACCCTACGCATACACTGTCAGTCCTTTTTTAACTTTCTGTGTCTTGTCTGATGTGAATCAACGAACGGATAGGCATTACCCTGTCATGAGAAAAGCAATTAGCAAGTATACGTACATCGCTATCCATATTTGAGTCATCACTGCATTCTTACTCGTGCCAACAAACGATTTGATTTTCAGGTTCTGTTTTATCCACTTAAAAAATAATTCTACTTGCCACCTGGCTTTGTAAACATCGGCAATCGTCTTGGCTGCCAGTTTGAAATTGTTCGTTAAAAACACATAGTGCTTACCCGTCTCCGCATCTTTGTAGCCAACCCGTCTTAATCGAACTGGACATTTTTTGGAGACCTGGGGGCCAATAAATTCTATCGTTTGATCACACGTCAAACCTTTGCCTTTCAGCACCGATTGACGCTCGACAATGCGGTATTTTGCATTGCTCTTAAGCCGGGTGACGAAGAAAATATCCTTATCTGTCAATTGTTTATACCAAGCATAATCATTGTACGCTTTATCAATCGCAACAATACTTCCCTTCGGAAAGTTGAGTGTGCGACCCACTGTTACATCGTGCTTCTTCCCTTCCGTGATGGTCACAAACTCTGGCAAATAACCCGCATGATTCAAACCGACGTGCAGTTTAATCGCTCCTTTGGTGGTGCGAAAATCAGCCCAGGGAAACGCAGACAAACACAAGTCGATGGTCGATGGTCGAAGCGTCCAGCGAATACAGCGGGTGATTAAATCTGAAATTATGGTCAGGTGCCAGGCCTTGGCAGCGAGTTAACAGTTTTCCAAATAGCGCTTCGTACAGAGCATAAGGCTTATCCTCATTGATGCGCGATAGGTTAGAACGCGACAATTTCGCGCTGCCCAGGTGGTAAAGACGATGCATTTGCGCCGACATATTGTCCACGATATCACGCAAGCTGTTCCGGCCAGACAATTGAGCCATCGTCAGCGACACAAACTGTGACCAACGGGAGGCTTTACGGAAGGCACGGCCTGAATGATGTTGTTTGGCAAGGGTCTCAAATTCATGTCTCGGAACAAATTTTAGTATTTGTGACAGGATCGTATTACAATGTGCCATGGTCTGGTTCCCTCTATTAATACACTGTTTTCTAGACAATCTCATTGCATCAATTGTGGCGGAATCAGACCTCTTTATTTCTCCTTAACGGGACAGCAGTGGTAAAAGGTTCAAAATGGATAAGCCGCCGGGCAAGCAATTCTGATGATGTATGGTCAATCGAATACTGGTAACGGACAGCTACCTTTCGAGACCACTTTTTTGGACTACAACCTTATGTACACCCATAA
>QNFP01000080.1 GCA_003645535.1 Gammaproteobacteria bacterium
ACCAGCCTGGATAACCTGCAAGCGTCGGTCAGCCTCTTCGGTTTCGTCAATCACTGCCTGACGCAGTGCGGGATCCCGCATTTTTTTCAGTTTCTCTTCTTTGGTGCCTGTGGTCATCTCTCGCCACGCAGGGCTGGCATCGTAGAGATTCCAGTGTTCCAGCGTAAAGCAGAAGCCAGTGCGGACAGTGCCGGCCTGGCCATAAATCTGCAGACCTTTGCTGCGGGCGCGGTCTAGCCAGTCAAGGCTGCGGCGGTGAACGCGCGCGTTCTTGCGCGTCGGGGTGATAGCATTATGGAGTACAGGACGTCCTGTTGTTTCTGCGAGCGTTTCAAGAAACTGCATATCGGTTTTGATATCACCAGTGGCCTGAGTAATCTGCACATTACCTTCGCCGCGTTCATGGAGAACTTCTGCGAGGTTGAGTACCTCCGCATCGGTCATGGTGTCGGTAACCATTGGTGTGCCGTCAAAGTCGGCCTGGGTAGAATCCTTGCCAAGACGCTGGATGGAGAAGCCCATCAAACCAGCTTCCATACCCTCATCGAGAAGGCGCTTCATTTCCTTGCGCTCTGCCGGTGTACCTTCGCGAGTTTTCGCCGCTTCCAGGCCCATAACATAGGTCATTAGCGAAGCGGTGGGCATGTAGTGCACGCAGTTAATGCCTTTGGGTCTGGCATCAAGGGAGTCGAGGTATTCAGGAATAGTTTCCCAGGTAAAAGGCATGCCCGCTTTCATGCAGTCGTAAGGTATCGCTTCGGTGCGTGTCATGGTCAGCAGTGAGCGCTCCTGGTACTCAGGTTTGACCGGTGCGAAGCCAAAACCGCAATTGCCGAGGACCACGGTGGTGACACCATGCCAGCCAGAAATTGTGCAGTAGGGGTCCCAGTGAATCTGGGCGTCGTAGTGCGTATGCAAATCGACGAAGCCGGGGCAGACGATTTTGCCCGTGGCATCAATCACCTGTTTGGCTTCGCCGGGAGCTTCGCCGCCCACCTGAGCAATTTTGCCATCTTTAATCCACACATCAGCCTGGCGTCGGGGCGCGCGGGTGCCGTCGACAACCGTACCCCCCTTGATTTGAATATCGTATATATCAGTCATAGTAAATCCTCTTAAGTGGTAATGGTTTTCAGGCTCAATGGTTCAAGGTTTTGATCACCAAAACCTTCGCCATATCACCCGACTAGTATGAAATTGCGTAGCATATAAACATTTGTGTCGCTCCGTTAAGGGGAGCAATCAATAAAGAAGTCTGAGCTAATGTTCCAATATACCACTCTTTTTCACCTATAAGGAAGGTAGGTAATGGGGGTGAATGCTTGTTCTAAATCAATTACATAAAGAAAGCCCGGACGATATCCGGGCTTTCTTTGTTACCGAAAGAAGGTCAGGCGACTTTCTTTCTTATGGCTTCGGCACTGCCCTTGCGCAGCAGTTTGCCGGGGACAGCGCCAGTGCATTCACCATTTTCAAAGGTGAGCACACCGTTAACCATAATGGCGCGGTAGCCGATGGCATGTTGTACTCTACGCCATTCACCACCGGGGAGGTCATAGGCAATGTCGCCTACCCAGCCGCCGCCGCATTCAAGCTTGTCCAGATCATAGACGACGATATCAGCCCACGCCCCCTGCTTAAGTGTGCCGCGGTCCCTAAATCCGGCCGCTTTGGCGGGCAGAGCGGATAAACGGTAGTGCGCTTCCTCCAGCGTTATTTTGCCTTCGTCACGAACCAGCCACCTCAGGAAATCGGTGGTGTAGCCGCCACCAGTAAAAAACTTGGTGTGGGCGCCACCATCGGAAACCCCGGGGATGGTGTAGTCGGAATCATTCATCAGTTCCGCCATAAAACCGGCGTTTGAGCCTCGGTCGGGACCGGTAAACTCGGCATTCAAATCCGCTTGAGCAGAGAGATCGAGCATCACTTCAATGTGATGTTTGCCTTCTTCTTCAGCAATTTGTCCCAGGCTTTTGCCCTGGTAGTGTTCCAGCTCTGGTTGCTTGTTTACACCGGTGACTACCAGCTTTGGCAGTGCTCCGCCGACCCCTGCCTGAATGGCTTTCAAGATTTTACCGGCTTCGTCAGCCTCTTTAACGACATTTGCGCGAAGTTTTTTATCTTGCATCTTAAGCAACTTTTCTTCCTTGGTGCCGGTAGTTAGCTCACGCCACGCGGGGCTGGCATCATAGAGATTCCAGTGTTCCAGTGTGAAAGCAAAACCGCTACGTCCGGTGCCGCACTGTCCGTAAATCGGCAGGCCTTTTTCTCGCACTCTGTCCAGCCACGCCATACTGCGTTGGTGGGGGTTGGGGTTATTGCGGCCCGGCAGGATGGCATTGTGCAAAATGGGCCGACGGGCTGTATCGGCCAGTTTTTCGATAAAGTTAAGGTCAGATTTCATATCCCCGGTGGCCTGTGTAATCTGGATAAAGCCTTCGTTGCGCTCGCGTAATACTTCGGCCAGGCAAAAGATATCTTCGTCACACATGGTGTCGGTGACCATGGGGGTGCCATCAAAGTCGGCCTGAGAAGAATTGGGACCAAGGCGCTGGATAGAGAATCCGCACAACCCGGCATCCATCCCCTCGTGGAGCAGACGCTGCATTTCCTTTTGTTCTTCTTTTGTAGCCACCCTTGATTTAGCAGCTTCCAGGCCCATCACGTAGGTCATTAATGATGCGGTGGGCATGTATTGAATACAGTTGACGCCCAACGGCGCTCGAGCTAATGACTCCAGATATTCGGGGATGGTTTCCCAATCCCATTTCATGCCTTCCTTTATACAGTCATAGGGAATAGCTTCAGTACGTACCATGGTTAACACAGAGCGCTCCTGGAAATCTGGTTTGACAGGTGCGAAGCCAAAGCCACAGTTGCCCAACACGACGGAGGTGACCCCGTGCCAACCAGAAATAGTGCAGTACGGGTCCCAGCGAATCTGTGCATCGTAATGGGTGTGCAAATCGACAAAGCCCGGGCAGACCACCAGACCTTCAGCGTCGATCACCTGATCCGCTGTGCCTTCGGGATCATCACCAATGCGCGCGATCTTGCCATCTTTAACCCACACATCAGCAACTTGCCGCGGTGCGCGGGTGCCGTCGACAACGGTGCCCCCTTTTATATGAATGTCGTATTGTTGAGTCATGATTAGCGCCTCTTAGAGTAGGTAACTGCAGGTATATAGAACCTGGGTTTGGTTGACAAAAAACCCTTCGTTACACCCGATTAGTTTGAAATTGTGTGGTTATAAGTTGAAATTGCGTGGTTATAAATAGTTGTATGCTACAAATATAGACTCCTTTTTGCCAATAAGGAAGGCTAATGATTAGCGTTGGTGGTTTTATGAAATCTTGTCCCACAAAAAAGCCCGACCATTGGCCGGGCTTTTAATGTCCAACTGATGTAGTTATGCAGCTTGTTCAGCAGCTCTTTCAGCGCTGCCTTTACGTAACAACTTGCCAGGCACAGCTCCAGTGCATTCGCCATTTTCAAAGGTAACAACACCATTCACCATGATGGCTCGGTAGCCGACAGCTTTTTGAATTCGCCGCCATTCACCGCCGGGAAGATCATAGGCAATGTCGCCAACCCAGCCACCGGTGTTGTCGAGTTTATCGAGGTCATAGACAACGATATCAGCCCAGGCTCCTTGTTTTAGTGTACCGCGATCTTTAAACCCAGCCGCTTTGGCGGGCAATGCGGATAAACGGAAGTGAGCTTCTTCGAGAGTAACTTTGGCCTCATCACGAACCAGCCACTTGAGGAAGTCAGTAGTGTAAGCGCCACCGGTGAAGAACTTGGTATGCGCGCCGCCATCGGAAATACCGGGGATGGTGTAGTCTGAGTCGTTCATCATTTCGGCCATAAAGTCGGCATTAGAACCGCGGTCAGGACCGGTGAACTCGGCGTTCAAGTCAGCAGCAGCAGAGAGGTCAAGCATAACCTCGATAGGGTGCTTGTCTTCTTCAACAGCGATCTGGCCCAAACTTTTACCTTGATAGTGCTCCAGCTCTGGTTGCTTGTTGACACCAGTAACTACCAGCTTGGGTACCGCGCCGCCAACACCGGCCTGAATAACCTGCAAGCGCTTGTCGGCTTCTTCGGTTTCAGCAATAACATCAGCACGCAGTGCTTTGTCATTCATCTTCATCATCTTTTCTTCTTTGGTGCCAGTGGTCAGCTTGCGCCACGCGGGGCTGGCATCATAGAGATTCCAGTGTTCCAACGTGAATGCGAAACCGGTACGGCCCGTGCCGCATTGTCCGTAAATAGGCAGGCCTTTTTCACGCACTCTTTCCAGCCACGCCATGCTACGTTGATGTGGTTGAGGATTGTTACGAGTCGGGACGATGGCATTATGTAAGATCGGTCGTCGAGCAACATCCGCCAGTCTCTCCAGGAAGTCCAGGTCGGATTTAATATCACCCGTGGACTGAGTTACCTGAATAAAGCCTTCGTTACGCTCTCGTAACACTTCGGCCAGGCAAAAGATATCTTCGTCACACATGGTATCGGTAACCATCGGAGTGCCGTCAAAGTCAGCTTGTGTGGAGTTTTCCCCTAAACGCTGAATTGAAAACCCACACAGTCCCGCATCCATGCCTTCGTGGAGTAGACGCTGCATTTCTTTTTGTTCTGCTTTGGTCGCAACTCGTGTTTTAGCGGCTTCCAGACCCATCACATAGGTCATTAAGGATGCAGTCGGCATGTATTGAATACAGTTGACGCCAAGAGGTGCGCGGGCGAGGGAATCGAGATATTCAGGAATGGTTTCCCAATCCCATTTCATACCTTCTTTGATGCAGTCATAGGGAATCGCTTCTGTGCGCACCATAGTCAATACTGAACGTTCCTGATATTCGGGTTTCACTGGGGCAAAGCCAAAACCGCAGTTGCCTAGTACAACAGAAGTTACACCGTGCCACCCAGAAATGGTGCAGTACGGATCCCAGCGAATTTGCGCGTCATAATGGGTATGTAGATCGACAAAACCAGGACAGACGATCAAACCATCAGCCTCAATCACCTGGCTCGCCGTACCCTCAGCGTCTTCACCAATGCGAGCGATCTTGCCATCTTTGACCCATACATCGGCAACTTGCCTCGGTGCGCGGGTACCGTCGACAACAGTGCCCCCTTTTATATGAATATCGTATTTTTCGGTCATGCTAAACACTCCTCAGTTATCAATTTTCAGGTTTTCTGGTGCCAGCTTTTGAGTATATAAACCAACACCACCCACCTGATTACTATTAAAGTTTGGTCAATAAGTGAATAATTATGTTAACCGAGCAAATATAGCACTCGTAGCTATCTGGAAGAAAGGTTTATATATTAGTATTAGAAGTGCCAAAAGTGACGCCGTGTTATGTTTATAATTAAGCGCCAGTGCAAATTAGGGGGCCCTGAATGCTGCGAAGTGGCTATCTAAGAGGCTTGCAAAACTTCCCAGTAATTGACTGGAGGGCAGAAAGGCTCTTCGTTTATGCTAAATAGACCAATAATCAGTACGTTTATATGGCATATAAGTCTCACTCGGCCATTTTTGGAAACTGGCTCCTGGCCGCGCAAAGGCGCATTTTGCCCGTAAGCGTAGCTAAACAAGCTAAATACAGTGACAAAAGGAAATATGGCTAAGTACACGCTGCCCACTGTTCCGGTTCGCCATCTGGGTAACCGACGCTTCATTAGTCGCAAGTTAGCCTACTTGTTTTTGCGTGTGACCGGATGGCGGGTAACTGGCAAAGTGCCTGAGCACCGCCGTTTTATTTGCGTAACAGGCCCACACACATCGAACTGGGATTTCGTCTACGGGCTCACCGCCGCAATAGCTATAAACCTCGATATCCACTGGTTGGGGAAGGATACGTTATTCAAACAACCACTTAAGCACATCATGTTCTGGTCGGGTGGTATACCGATTGACCGCTCTAACCCGCAGGGTGTTGCCGAAGAGGTCGCCGAAAAAATCCGCCAGGCTGGCGATATGGCATTGATTATTACTCCTGAGGGTACGCGTAGCAAAGTCGGCAAATGGAAAACCGGGTTCCTGCGTATCGCCGCTATGTCTGATAGTGTATTGGTGATTACTACGGTTAATTATGCCAACAAGATAGTTGATCTGGGTGAGGTGCTCACACCGAGTGAGGATATGGCTGCGGACATTGAGTTTATCCAGAGTCGGTTTGCTCGGGTTACGCCAAAGAATCCCGGTAGTCATTGAGGAGAACTTACTTGCTTAATTGGCATTGGCGCTATCGCACCAGCCTATTTGAACAACCTGAATAAACTATGGCAGCAATGACCACTATGCCTCACCTCACTCATATAGCACTTCACGTGACCGATATTGACGCCTGTATCGACTTCTACAGTGTGTTTTGCGGCATGGACGTTGTCCACCATCGTGTCGCCGGTGCCCAGCGTATTGTCTGGATGGCTGAACCGCAGCGAGAGACGGAATTCGTATTTGTCATCATGGAGGGCGGCGGCGATCTCCATTTAGCCACTAATGATTATCGCCATTTTGGTTTTGCTATGGATAGTCGTCAGGCGGTAGATAAGATTGCTGAGCAGGCCGGGGCCGAAGGTTGTCTGGCCTGGCCGCCACGTCAGGAGCCTTATCCAGTTGGCTATTACTGCGGCCTGCGTGATCCCAACGGCAATTTTGTGGAATTCAGTTACGGGCAACCACTTGGCCCGGGGGCTGAAGAGAGTAAGAGCCGGGAGTCCCTTAATTAGTATTCCCTTAACTAGTAGTTCCTTAATTAAAAACAACGCCTCAGAAAAACGCCTGAATTCCAGTTTGTGCCCGCCCCAGAATCAGTGCGTGTATATCGGCGGTACCTTCATAGGTATTGACCACCTCAAGATTAACCATGTGACGCATAATCGGGTATTCGTCAGAGATACCGTTGCCCCCCAGCATATCTCTAGCCGTGCGAGCTATGTCCAGCGCTTTTGAGCAATTGTTACGTTTCATCAGAGAAATAAGTTCAGGCGCCAGCGAGCCCTGATCCTTGAGACGAGTGGCATGGAGCGAACCCAGTAAACCCAGATTAATTTCAGTTTGCATATTGGCCAGCTTCATCTGAATAAGCTGGTTGGCCGCTAAAGGCCTGTCGAACTGTTTGCGGTCGAGAACGTATTGCCGTGCGGTATGCCAGCAGGTTTCCGCAGCGCCTAGTGCGCCCCAGGAAATACCCAAACGTGCACTATTGAGACAACCGAAAGGACCTTTTAAACCTTTAACATTTGGTAGTAGATGGTCTTCTGAAACAAAAACCTCGTCCATAACGATTTCGCCGGTAATCGATGCGCGTAAAGCCAGTTTGCCTTCGATTTTCGGCGCAGATAATCCTTTCATACCTTTGTCGAGGACAAAACCACGAATAATACCGTCATCGGTTTTTGCCCATACTACGAATACATCTGCTATGGGCGAGTTGCTGATCCACATTTTTGTGCCGCTGAGTACATAACCACCATTTACTGTTTTGGCTCGGGTTTTCATGCCGCCGGGGTCGGAACCGTGGTCGGGCTCGGTTAATCCGAAACAGCCAACCCATTCGCCACTGGCTAATTTAGGCAGATATTTCAGCCGTTGTTCTTCGCTGCCATAGGTGTAGATGGGATACATGACCAGGCTTGATTGCACGCTCATCATCGAGCGGTAACCGGAATCAACTCGTTCGATCTCGCGGGCGATCAATCCATAACTTACATAATTTACGCCTGGGCAGCCGTAGCCCTCAATGGTTGAGCCGAGTAAACCCAGTTCGCCCATCTCGTTGAATATTTGCCGATCAGTTCGCTCGTGTCGAAAAGCCTCCTGGATCCGTGGCAATAGCTTGTCCTGGGCGTACTGCCGCGAACTGTCCATGATCAAGCGTTCTTCTTCACTCAATTGCTGCTCGATATGGAAGGGGTCTTGCCAATTGAAAGCCGCCCAGTCGTTGGCCATGCTGTCCTCCAGGTATATGGGAAATTCGACCGCGAACTATACCCGCTCGTGTGCAGCAAACAAAGGGCGCGACTGTTGTGGTTTTACTGGTGTGGCTTGCACCAAAACAAGTAGCTCGACACAATGCGTGGCAACATTAAACTATGGTTATCGAAAACCCCTTTCCAAAGAGTTTGCAACGTTTATGAGTCGTCCCATCGAAGCGGTAATCAATTTAGCCAATATCCGCGACAACTATACGCTAGCAAAAAAGCTGGCCCCGCATTCTCGTGTGATGGCAGTAGTTAAGGCCAATGCCTACGGCCATGGCTCGACTCAAGTAGCCACTGCGCTGACAGAGGCGGATGCTTTTGGCGTGGCCTGTCTTGCAGAAGCGCTTGAGCTGCGTGAAGCGGGAATTGTCCAGCCAATCGTACTGCTGGGCGGAGCTTTTGACGCAGCCGAGTTGCGCGACGTTGTAGGCAATGATTTGCAGTTGGTCATCCATTCCAGCCAGCAACTCAGTGATTTTCTCGGTAGCGAATTATCAAAACGGGTTAGCGTGTGGTTAAAGATGGATACAGGCATGCACCGTTTGGGTTTTTCAGCGCGGGCATTTGCGGAGGCTCGTCGCTCATTGAATGCCAGCGGTAAGGTTAAAGAGCTGGTACTGATGAGCCACTTTTCCTGTGCAGACCAGTGCGACAAAAAGACAACAGAAAGTCAGTTGGCGCTGTTTAATAAAGAAGTTGCCGGGCTCGAAGAATTAAAAAGCCTGGCCAATTCGGCTGCCCTAATCTCCTGTCCCGATACGCACTGCGACTGGGTTCGTCCTGGCATTATGCTCTACGGGGCTAACCCTTTGTCAAAGCCAGCCCTTCCTCCCGGATCATTAAGGCCGGCAATTATGCCGATGACGATACCTATGACAATACCGATGACGATACCTATGACGATACCTATGATAAAGCCGGCGATGACCTTGCGTTCCCGCCTGGTTGCCATTAATGAAATCGCTGCCGGAGAATCGGTGGGTTATGGTCAGCAATGGCATGCTCCTCAGGCAGCACGAATTGGTACGGTAGCTGTCGGTTATGCAGATGGTTACCCTCGGCATGCCGCCAACGGTACGCCGGTACTGGTGGCCGGCCACCGCGCCAGCCTGGTCGGCCGCGTGTCGATGGATTTTATAAGCGTCGATCTTACCGGCCTGCCGGAAGTTGCAACTGGCGATGAAGTTGTGTTGTGGGGTGATGGCCTGCCGGTCGAAGAAGTGGCCGCAATGGCGGACACTATCACTTACCAGTTACTGGCGGGCATACAGCAACGGGTGAATTACCGTTACCTGGATAAGTAATACCTGGATTAAGTAGTACCTTGATTAGTAGTACCAGGGTTGGCAATATCCCTTGTCCTGGTTTATTTGCGTTTCAGTACCAGATTGTCCACGCCATTTTGCAGCAGGGTAGTGCGAGTCTCGGCAAGTTTTGAGCGTGATTTGAATGGGCCAATTATTACTCGGTACCAGGTGTCTCCTGGTCGGATACTGGCAGTTTCCACGCGGGCGTCAAGATTTAACAATAACAGTCGCACGCGGAGGCTATCGGCATCGCCAGCATCTCTAAAGGATCCAGCCTGCAAGAGGAATATATCCTTTTCCGGCTGACTTTCTTTATCTTTGTCGGTGTCAGTGTCAGCGTTAGTGCGTGTCGGTCGTGGTTCAACATCAGGGACAATTACTTCAGAGTCTCGCAACAAGGTGTAAAAATCAAAGCGCGGTTGTTGCGGTTCGGTGTCTTCGTTGTTGCTTATTTTTTCAATGGCTTTAGCAATATCCTGTTGAGGGTTTTGCCATAGTTGAATCAGCAAAGTCGATATTACACCAAAGGCAAAACCAGCCAACATCCAGGACCAGTGGGAAGAACGCTTTGATGGAGATTTGCGAGTGTTACCGCGAGCCGCTGGCTTGCGTTTTTTGGGAGAGCGTTTGGCGTAATCTGTTGGCATTCCGATGGTACCTGAATGTGAAGGCGGCATTGTATGCGTTTAGAAGTGCCGACGTAATATAATCTAGATATTTAATTATAAGTATAATATAACATATTGAAAAATATAATTAAGTTAACTCATATCTTGTGGGTCAATGTCCAGTGACCATCTCACTTTTGATGAGTGGCGTGCGGCTTCCAGCCACTGGCTTAGCTGGCTGAGTACGCTGTGTAATGTCTTCCGTTCGTCAGCGATTAACAATAGCTGATAGCGGAATCGATTATTGCGGCGCTCCAGCGGCGCAGGAAATGGTCCGAGATACCGCAGCGCGGGGCTGCCTGGCGCTATTTGTTCACAATATTTGCGAGCCTCCCTTAATATATCGTCTGCGCTAGTGCCCAACGGAGCGTCTGCCCGCACAAGCGCTAAATTGGTAAAGGGCGGCATGCTACTGAAGCGGCGTTCAGCCATCAGTTGCATGGCAAATTTATCGTACTGGTGTTGAGCGAGCAGGGTGAGTGTGGGGTGCTCACAATGGTGACTCTGGATTATTACCCGACCCGGTGCTTCCCCTCGTCCCGCCCGTCCGCTGACCTGGGTGATCAATTGTCCAAGACGCTCTGTGGCTCGGAAGTCCGGGGAATAAAGGCCGCTATCTGCATCCAGAACCACCACCAGCGTGACATTGGGGAAGTGATGGCCTTTGGCCAGCATTTGCGTGCCCACCAAAATACAGGCCTTGCCCGTGTGAACTGTGGCGATTATCTCTGCCATGGCCTGTTTGCGGCGCGTTGAATCTCTATCAACGCGCAATACAGGAATGTCGGGGAACAGGGCTTCCAGAGTAGCTTCACCCCGTTCCGTGCCCTGACCCAGGAATTGTAATTCGTCACTGCTGCATTGCGGACAGCAAGCAGGAACCCTGGTGCGGCTCTCACAATGGTGGCAAAGCAGCAGCGGGTCACTCTGGTGATAGGTAAGGCGGGCGTCACATCGTTGGCAGCTAGCGACCCAGCCGCAGCTATGGCACATGAGTGTTGGAGAGAAACCGCGCTGGTTTAAAAATACCAGTACCTGATGCCCAGAAGATAACTCCTGCTCCATTGCCACAATCACCGGCTGGGAAAACCCGGTGTTGAGACGGAGTTTGCGGATATCAACCAGGTTCCATACCGGCTGGCTGGCACCGCCCGGTCGGCCACTAATATGCAAGTGCTGGTAGCGGCCCTGTTGGCAGTTGTACAGGCTTTCCAGCGAGGGCGTTGCTGAGCCGAGGATAATAGGTATCTGTTCGCGGTTGGCGCGCATTACGGCAACATCACGGGCTGAATAGCGAAATCCGTCTTGCTGCTTAAATGAAGCATCGTGTTCTTCGTCGACAATAATAATGCCTGGCTTTAACAGGGGCGTGAACGCAGCCGAACGTGTACCGATGATGATGGCAGTGGCTCCTGTAGACGCTGAATGCCAGGCGGCCAGTCTTTCTCCGTCGCTGAGCCCAGAATGAATAACGGCTATGGGGCAACAAAAGCGCTGCTCAAAGCGCTGCAATACCTGCGGAGTGAGGCTGATTTCCGGCACCAGAACCAGCGCCTGACGTCCATAATGCAGTACCTGTGCAATGGCCTGCAGGTAGATCTCTGTTTTGCCACTACCGGTTTCTCCTTCCAGCAGGTAAGCGTGATACCCATGCAGGTCCAGCGCTTGCATGGCCTCTTTCTGGCCAGGGAGAAGGCTTAAAGCGTCTTCTCGCA
>QNFP01000081.1 GCA_003645535.1 Gammaproteobacteria bacterium
ATACTTCGCAGGAAATACCATGTGATACAACAAAACTGTAACATTGTGGCTCTTGTGGATGTATTCGCTCATCACACCATAGTACGCCGCAAGCGGCGGGGAATATAACCCTCAGAGATTTAAATGGCATAGCGCATATCCAGCTAACCGTTAACGATGGCAAACGCTGCCTGCCCTTTTGGGAGAAACTGTGTCACTTCATGGATATGAAAACGCTGATACGCAATGAAAACACGGTGTATTGTATAGGCAGTCGTACTGGCATTTTGGTGCGTACGGCTGCAGACAAAAAAAACCAGAAGACATTTGACCAGGATACGATTGGGCTCCACCATTTTTGCTTTCGAGCACGTTCAAGAGAAGACGTCGATTCAATTTATGAATTTGTTAACACAAACCTGGAAGCCCATATCGTCCATCCTCCAGAGGATGGATCGCATTTCGCTCCCGGTTACTATTCGGTTTTGTTTGAAGACCCGGACGGCATTCGTGTTGAAATTAACTACGTACCCGGGCAGGGTCATTTTGGCAATGAAGGTCGATTAGGACCGCAGGGGCAGGGGCCAGCCAATAATTATGGAGAAGATGGACTGACTGATCGATAAATATCAGTGAAAAAAATGATATGCAATATATACGGATAGCACTGGAGAACCTCTGCTAAAGGAAACTGAAAATGAACATAAAAAGCTCAAGGTTAGTCCTGCTATTACTGACTTTCTCTATTTCACTTTCGGTACGTGCCGGCTCACCCGTATGGCGAGTTACAAACGGGGATCATCATCTTTTCATTGGCGGCACCATACATCTACTAAGCGAACAGGATTACCCCCTGCCCCCTGCGTTCGATGAAGCGTACGACGAATCAACGGTGCTGGTATTTGAAACAGATGTGCTGAAAATGCAAAGCCCGGAAATCCAGCAAATGATACTGAAAGAAGTGACCTACACTAATGGACGCAACTTGCGCCAGACCTTAAGTGAAGAGACCTATACAGCACTGGATATCCACTGCACCGAGCGCGGAATTCCCACAGAATATATAATTAAATTTAAACCGGGAATGGCGGCGATGGTGCTAACGATTATTGAGTTACAGCGTCTTGGCCTGGCCAGTACCGGGGTAGACATGTTTTTCGCCGCCAAGGCATTAAACGATGATAAAGAAGTAGCACAACTGGAGACCATCGAAGAACAGATAGCTTTCCTGTCTTCAATGGGCATCGGTCAGGAAGATCTAATGATCACTTATACCCTGCGTGATATGCAGGGACTGTCGGCAACACTAACGCAAATAAAGGAAAGTTGGCGACAGGGGAATACGGCCAGACTAAATGAAGTAGCGCTTTTACCTTTAAAGAATAATTTCCTGGAACTTTATAAATCCATACTGGTTAATAGAAATAATGCATGGCTTCCTCAAATTGAGTCTATGCTATACACCGACAAAGTCGAATTTGTGTTAATTGGCGCTCTGCATCTGGTCGGTGATGACGGTTTACTCGACCAACTCAAAGTAAGAGGCTACGAAATTCAAATGCTTTAAAATGAAAGACCGGGCAGCCAGCACTACAGGTTTCCAGAAAAGGAAATCCGTTAAAACAAATCAACAAAAGGAAATCCTCGAAGGAAAATCCCTGAAAAAACTTAATTTTATAAGGAGCACTATAAAAAATGTCTAAAACAAACCGTGTATGGCGGCTACGTAAACGACCCGTGGGCGAGATCAGCGACGATGTGCTTAGTTTTGCCGAAGAAAGTGTTCCAGAACCTGTGGCAGGCGAATTTCTGATTCGGCTTAACTACCTGTCGCTGGACCCTACCAACCGAATCTGGATGAGCGATATGGATCAATATATGCCGCCAGTAGAACTGAATGACCCTATGCGCGGCCTGGTTTGCGGCACAGTGGTTAAATCCAGTCACCCTGATTATAGCGAAGGTACTATTGTCAGCGGACTCGGCACCTGGGCAGATTTTCAGATCGGCACGCCCGAAACCATGTCACCTCTGGGTGATACCGGCCCTGTGCCAGTGGTCGATGCTTTCAGCACCCTGGCATTGGTTGGACCCACCGCTTATTTTGGTCTGCTCGATATCGGCCAACCTCAAACTGGAGAAACCGTGGTGGTTTCGGCGGCGGCTGGAGCCGTGGGTTCAATCGTCGGTCAAATCGCCAAAATCAAAGGTTGTCATGTCGTCGGCCTGGCAGGCACCGATGATAAATGTACATGGATTAAAAACGATCTCGGCTTTGACGAAGCTATCAACTACCGCACTCAGAATGTGCCGGAGGCGCTTGCCGCAGCATGTCCCAGGGGGATTGATGTCTACTTTGATAACGTCGGCGGCGATATTCTCGATGCCTGCCTGAAACTGATGAATCTAAAAGGTCGTATATCCACCTGCGGGCTTATCTCTCAGTACAACTCCACCGAAGCCATTGGCCCAGCCAATTACGCCATGATTCTTATGCAGCGCTTACGCGTTGAGGGCTTTATCGTCCTGGATTATGCCGAGCGTTATCCAGAGGCCATCACTGCGTTGAGTCAGTGGATGGCTGAGGGGAAAATAAAAGTGCGCACACAGGTTATTGATGGTCTGGACAATGCCCTCGAATCTCTGAAAATGCTTTACACAGGGGGTAACACCGGTAAGCTGATGATTCGTGTCGAGGACACTTAACGGCCCACCAGGCCATGAGCACCTCAGCCAATATTAGTGGCTTTGCGGGTTGACGACGAATTGCACCTGGGAAACATAAGAACAAAAAGGATCGAAAACGAGCGTCCATTTATCCAGGTTGCTGGGATGAGGGATAAAGGCTGGAGCTAAGTCACTGTGAACACTATAAATAACCGTCAATGGAAAGTAGCACGGAGCCCTGCACAGGGCTGGCCCACCGACGGTGATTTTATACTTTCTACCGACATCGCTCCCGAGCCAGCCAGAAATCAACTTTGTACGAGAACCATTTACCTCTCCTTAGATCCATACCAATGGGTACGTCTTCGAGCTGGCGCAGAAAAGAAGGGCGATATATGCCATGGCCGCACTGTTTCACAGGTGACCAAAAGTCTTGTGGATGGCTATCAGGAAGGCGACCTGATATTTAACACCAATGGCTGGCAGGACTATGGCCTGGTCGGCGATGGCATTTCGGTATTTGACTATATGCTGCCCCGCAAGATTGATCCTGCGCTAGCGCCTATTTCGACGGCTCTTGGTGTGTTGGGTATGTTGGGTCTCACTGCTTACTCGGGTGTTTATTTGCAATGTCAGCCACAGGCCGGTGAAACCGTTGTGGTGTCTGCAGCCTCAGGCGGTGTCGGTCAAAATGCCGGTCAAATCGCCAAAATAAAGGGTTGTCGTGTCATAGGCATTACTGGCTCGACAGAAAAATGCAACTTCGTCACCGAGACTCTAGGGTTTGATGCAGCGCTTAATCACAGAGATGAGGACTTCGCTGATCAGTTACGAACAGCATGTCCTGACGGCATAGATATCTACTTCGAAAACGTCGGTGGTAAAGTGTTCGAAGCAGTTAAACCTCTACTCAATCGAAAAGCCCGTATTTCCCTGTGCGGATTAATCTCCCAATACGGTAATGATGACCTGGGGGCCATGCTTGAATCTGTTCATATACAATGGAAAAAATCCGGCGAATCAATATTTGCTAAACAGGAGGTAAGCGTCCACAGCCTCGCGGTAGGAAATTTCGTAAAGGACTACCAGGATCAGTTCCTCAGCGAAATGGGCGCGTGGGTTAAAGATGGTCTGATTAAATATAAGGAAGACCTGTGGCAGGGCCTGGAGAACGCGCCTGAAGCGTTTTCCACCATGCTCTCTGGAGGCAACTTTGGTAAAACACTTGTCCAGATCAGCGAAGACCCCACTGCCAACGAGTTACTCCAACTACGCCGTGACGGAAATAATGTACTGGAATGAAGTATCGGGGCCAGGTTTATCTTCGCCTGGCCAGGATCACCCTCGCCAGGCTACCGAGAGACTTTCAGCAATATCACCAAATCAATGAATACCGCCCCATTAGCCAACAACAAATTAGCAGCAATTCTGTGGATTTTACTGGCGCTATTCTGCTTTCGCGTAGCAGCGCAACTAATACAATTCTACTACCCGACCTCCTTACTGCCGCCCTTTGAAAGCTGGCATAGTGAGAAAGTGCCCTATGGCATTCTTGTCCTTGCACAGCTTGTCATTATATATTTTTGTTTGAGAACTGCTTACGGTGTGTATCGTGGCACAACAAACCGCAATCGAACACGGGGCATAATTCTTCTGGCTTTGGGCGGTCTTTACTTTGCAACAATGGTCGTGCGAGTCAGCCTGGGTTTAACCGTGTTTTCTGACAACCGCTGGTTTAGTAACCATATACCGACCTTTTTCCATTTTGTGCTGGCGACATTTATTCTGATGACAAGCAGTTACCATTTTCAAAGCCCCGACAAGGCAAATAATCCCAGTAAGGTAAATAAATAATGGCTTTGATCGCTGAGCGATACTTGCCATGGATTGCCTATCCCGGCACTATCCTGCTTGCCATTATTTGTCACCAGTGGCTGCTGAGTCTTCGCCACCCACTGCTACTAAGCACCTATCTACCTGTATTCATGGGTCTGGCTTCTGTCGCTTTTCTGGAATTGGCACTGCCCAATCGGGCTGCCTGGCGTCCGAGGTCATTCGATGTAAAGAATGATCTTCTGTTTATGCTATTTGTACAGGTAGCCCTGCCCCGACTGCTAGGTTTTGTCGCCGTTATTGCACTCGTCGAACCGATGCGTCTTGCCGGCTTAACAGCCAGTCCATGGTGGCCTCACCAATGGAATACTCTCGCTCAGGTAGCACTGATGCTAGTGGTCGCCGAATTTATGCGTTACTGGCTGCACCGTTTTGCCCATACCAATCCATTACTGTGGCGATTGCATGGCGTACACCATTCAGTGGACAAACTCTACTGGCTCAATGTTGGACGCTTTCACCCCCTGGAGAAAGCGCTGCAATTCCTGCTTGATGCGTTGCCGTTCATACTGCTCGGTGTTGCTAACGAAGTTATCGCTTTATATTTTGTCTTTTATTCAATAAATGGCTTCTTTCAGCATTCCAACATCAAACTTCGTCATGGTTTTTTGAATTACCTGATCAGTACCGCTGAACTACATCGCTGGCACCATTCACGTCTGTCCAGTGAAGCCAATACCAATTACGGCAATAATCTCATCATTTGGGATCTTGTATTTGGCAGCTGGTTTCTACCTCGGAATCGAAAGGTCGAAAATTTGGGATTAAAGAATCCGGACTATCCAATGAGCTTCATCGCGCAAATGGGCACACCTTTTGTCAGTGATATCACTAATAAAAATGTGCCCATGTTGAACACAAAGCAGATTTTTATTAAGGGGCTGCTCAAAGTATTCAACTGGTTTTCGCGGTTTCTTTACTGGTGGCCATTGCTGAGCTCCTTGCGCACCCCTGACAACATTCAGTTGAGGGTTTTGCGCCGTATTATCAACAACAACCGTGACACCACTTTTGGGCAGGACAATAACTTTGCGAACATTGACTCATACGATAACTATTTAGCAAGGGTTCCTATTCAGCAATATGAGGATCTCAAACCCTATATTGACGATCAAATTCAGGGCAAGCACTCTGCAATCACACGGCAGGAACCCCTACTTTACGCAGTAACCAGCGGCACCACGGGCACCCCGAAATATCTGCCAGTAACTTCTACCGCATTTCACAAGTACCGTAGAGAGCAGAGACTAATTGTTTATCACCAGTTCCGAAATTGCCGCGCAGCCTTAACCGGTCGCTTTCTTGGCATTGTCAGCCCGGCTACCGAAGGGTTTTTCGACACCGGCATTCCCTATGGCTCAGTTTCTGGTCTTGCTTACCAAACCATGCCATCACTGATTCGAGCCAACTATATACTACCGTCCGAAGTATTTGATATTCAGGACTACGAGCTAAAATACGAACTTATTCTACGTCTCACACTTGCCGAGCGGAATCTCACTTACATAGCCACTGCTAACCCCTCCTCTCTGCTGCGTTTGATCGATATATTTCACCAGTCCCCACAAACTTATATTAGGGATCTGGCCGATGGTCGATTTCATCGTACCAGTGAACTACCGATTGCAATTAAAAGAGCGGTGGAATCATTATTAATTAAAGATCAACAACGCGCTGAAGAACTGGAAGAGTTGCTGCAAGAGCATCCCGACCTTAGTTACGCACAGTTGTGGCCAAACCTGCGCATGGTTACCACCTGGACTGGGGGCAGTTGTGGTATCGCCATAAATACGCTTAAACAACAATTACCCAGGCAAACGCTCATCTATGAGCTGGGTTATATTGCCAGTGAATTTCGTGGCACCTTACCCATATCCACACACTCTGCTGCCGGAGTGCCAACACTCAACCATCATTTCTTCGAGTTCATCGAAAAATCGGTATGGGAAGATGGCCAACGTGAAACGGTCACCCTCGGCAAGTTAAAAGATGGAGCCGAGTACTACATCATCGTCACTACCGACTCAGGTTTGTATCGCTATTTCATGAACGACATCGTTCGGGTTAATGGCTTTCTACGGCGCACACCCTTACTCGAATTTGCACAAAAAGGTAAAGGCGTAACCAGCATTACCGGTGAGAAGCTCTATGAAAGCCAGGTCCGCTGCGCTATTGAGCAAGCCGAAGCAGCATATAACTTCAGCTGCCCTTTTTATCTTATGCTCGCCGATGAAGAACACACTCGATATCTGCTATTACTCGAGGTTTTTGATGAAGCTACCCAGTCGGCAAGCAAACTGTCGAAATATATAGATAATTCACTGGGTGAACTCAATATTGAATATCGTGAAAAGCGTAACAGTGGCCGGCTAAAGCGGCTGGAAGTGTTACATCTCAAACAAGGCAGCGCAGACGCCTATAAACAACATTGCCTGGGCAAAGGCATGCGCGAAGGACAATTCAAGGTACTGCCCCTGATGTATAAAAAGGACCTCGATTTCACTTATCAACACTGGCTACTGGAATAATTCGATTAATATTCAAAACATCTTTATTAAAACGATAACCATACCCTTTAACTTCAGTTTCAAACACGCCTCTGCCGAACGAAATTGCACGAGTAGTCTCTGGGTTGAAGTGCACACAACAAACGGAGTGATCGGCTTTGGCGAATCCTGCCCGCGCTCTTATGTCACTGGGGAAAGCGTAGAAAGTGCCAGGGATTTTTGCAGTGAGCATATCGAACGACTGAAAAACAATATCACTGGTCTCGACAGCCTGAGTGCCTGGGTAACTGAACACAGGTCTGATATTAATAGCCACCCAGCTGCCTGGTGCGCGCTGGAATTGGCGCTGCTTGACGCACTAGCAAAAACTTCTGAAGAATCCGTCGAAAGCCTTTTGTCACAGCGTGAACTAGAGGGGATATTTCAATACACCGCCGTCATCGGCGATATGGATGACGATGCTTTTTCAAAATTAGCACAGCGCTATATCGATCTGGGGTTTCTCGATTTCAAGATAAAGCTCTCCGGCCAGCTCAGCGGCGATAAAAGCAAACTCCATTTTCTGGCCAATAATTGCCCAGAGCAATATCGCCTGCGCCTCGACGCCAATAACCTTTGGCGCAGCACGACAAAAGCTATTAACTATCTTCGCGCACTGGAAGCGGATTTTTTTGCCATAGAAGAACCTCTGGCCGCCAATAATTATGATCAATTACTTGAATTACACCAGGCTCTCAATACAAAAATCATTCTTGACGAAAGTTTTCTTCGTATTGAGCAGTTTAAACATCTGGCTACAAAGCCTTCGCCGTGGATTATTAATATTCGTGTTTCCAAGATGGGCGGATTACTGCGCGGTCTGGACATAGTCAACTCAGCCAAAGCCCTCAAAATACCGATTATCATCGGTGCCCAGGTCGGTGAAACCAGCCTCCTTACCCGAGCAGCACTGACGCTTGCCCAAAGCGCTGGCGATTTGGGCATCGCTCAGGAAGGTGCGGTGGGCACCTACTTGCTCAAAGATGACATCTGTGAGCAAGTGCTAATGTTTGGCCCCGGTGGCAAATTAAACATGGACAACTACCCAGTCATTAAAAATGCCGGTTTTGGATTAAAGCTGCGTCCGGCACTTTCCTTTATTGAGGATTTTTAGCGAGTCATGTAAGACAACAGTTCTGCAAATTGTGAGAGTCCGAATCCGCTTGAAGAAGGATAGCCATCGCCAGTAAGGCCGTCCTCACTGGATTGCAGATACAAGGAAGAATAATCAAGACCAAAAGAGAAGCAGGTGTCTTCCTGCCAACCCTGCTTCCACTCGAACCGGGGGTCCAGCAAGCGTTCCCCGACAAGCGAAGGTTTGGACGCTGCATCATCAGCAATAACGTTACCAACGACATCCGGGCCACCGAAGTTTTCTGCAAGAACAACATTTGCCGAACAGTTACTCTTCATTTCAGTTCTCCGACAAAAATGGATGAAAAACGGGGAACCACGGTACCTCGCTGTCACACACTAGCGAAAAACCTATAGCGGATACTGCCCACGGGTAGAAGGTGAACGCGCAGGACGGAAGTGAGGATGATCAGCCTCGACCATCGTGTTCTTGTAAACCAGGCCGTCTTTCATGATGAATTCCAGCCTCTCCTCGTCGAGGATAAGCTTGATGTCATCCAGCGGGTTGCCATTCCACAGCAATAGGTCGGCATAGGCACCTTTCTTGATGGTTCCCAGATCATATATTGGATAGGGATTCTTGGGGCCTGACCATTTCAACACAATGCCGGCATTACCAGTCCAGTGTTTCAGCGCCTGAGCCGCTGTATAGCCCGCATCGACATTACAGGTAATGTCTTCCTTGATGCGTTCCACAAACCGGATACCAAACATGTCTGAACCACCAATGGTAAACACGTTGTGCTTGTTCATCAATTTGGCAGCATTACGTGCACCCTTGCCGACCGCGACACCTTTCACCTTCTGCTCGTGGGTAAAGAAACCAGGCATGGCATCGTAATCACCAAACGTATTCACAC
This sequence comes from Gammaproteobacteria bacterium, assembly GCA_003645535.1. GTDB lineage: Bacteria > Pseudomonadota > Gammaproteobacteria > Pseudomonadales > Porticoccaceae > HB2-32-21. The sequence continues at coordinate 9,080 of QNFP01000081.1, forward strand.
TCATGAAGCATTGAAAACTCCAAACCACGTCCTGCCCCCTGGAGGCCATGCGCTTGACAGTAGGTTCTGTGACAAGGAAACCGTGCTCGAATGACCTCACACCAAGATCCATAAGCCGGTTATAAGAATCCTCGTGATAGGCGTGCGTCGCTACATAAGTGCCGTTGTCAGCCGCAATCTCTACAGCCCGTGCCACCTCATCTTTTGCTAGCCCCATGATTTCAAGCGGGTCAAACTCACTGGCCACCCCGCCACCACCCATGGCCTTGATAAAGGCCGCACCGCGCCGCAGGTTCATGCGCACCGCCTCGGTGACCTGGTCGGGACCATTGACCACCCAGGTGTTCTGGGTGGCTTGTGCCATATCTTTGTGATTATGGAGAACATCCGCGGGAACATTTCGTCCCGCCCAGTCGCCATGACCACCCGTTTGCGAAATCGCTCCACCGGATGAATAAATACGCGGTCCCGGGAGTTGTCCCATATCGATAGCCTTGGCTATATCCAGTGGATCACCGGCAATATCACGCACCGTGGTAATGCCTTTTAACAGTATATTGTTCACCAGGTGGTGTTGAGTATAGGCACCACCGGCTGCACCATCCCATCTCGTCTGATAGGCCGCAGTACCTTCAGGCGGGTTGAGCATCACATGCTGGTGCATATCGATCAGGCCCGGCGTCATGGTGCGTCCTTTGCCGTCAACGATGTAGGCATCCGGGGCCTTGATGAATTTACCCACTTCCTTAATATAATTGTCTTCCACCAGCACACTCATGCCCGGAGAAAGCTTGTCTTTAAAGCCGTCAAATATATTAACGTTGGTGAACAATATCTGGACCGGCTCTCTCTCTTCGGTTGCATCGGCGGCTGGCACCGGAACGCTCGCCAGCAAGCCGGCCATTCCCAGGAAAGCGGCAAACGTCGCGGTAAAACGGACGGATTCAAGTATGGATTTAAGTGACATAACTGATCTCCTTCTGGTTATTTTTCCGTTAAGTCTTTGCATGAGGCGCGCAAACTATCCTTGTACACGCTGGAGTATAGAATAGCAGCCTGTTGAAAAACCCCCACTCGGAGCGAAATCCGTCAGTTCCCTGAGAAACGAAATTCAAAAACACCTTGTTTTATAGGGTTTCGTATTTTTCAGTCAATGTAATTCTAGCTCAAAATGCTACTAAAATGACTTTTTCAACAGGCTGATAATTGATGACTTTCGCAATTAATTACCTGAAGGAATCACGCCCTCCATTCTGTTGACGCAAAATGCAAAGTAAAAATCAAACTCATGTAAACTCCTCATCATGCCGGGTGATGAACTGACACAGTGGACCACGGGGAAAACCACCCTGTCTGTGGCACGCTTGCAGTTACTGCTACGGTCTGTCAATGAACTGGACCGGTTGCATCGATACAGATGCAGTGCTGGGCAGGCACGGCATCTTCAGGGATTACCGCAACGCACAGGAAACACATTGAGTTCTCTCAACGCTGATTCCAGAAATTCCACCTAACCTTAGAGGGTACGATGCAGTCTCGTAACCGATACGTCTTTATAGTAGCCCTGGTCATTGCTATTTCCATGCCGACGATGGCGCAGGATGATGCATGGGTACCTGTAACCGGTGCAGATACCCTACGCAATTTCATGAAAGAACGGACCGCAGAAAGGAACCTGCCGGGTGGTGAGATTGCCAGGGGAGAATATTTTGCCGATGGCACTGGTGTCGTCCATGAATACGGTGCTTCGTTTCCCAGGACCTGGGAGGTCAAGGGTGACAATCAGGTTTGTATTTCATCCGCCCGTGGCCATGTGTGCTACACCTACGAGAGAAACACCACAGACCCGGACCTGTACCGGGGACGCAATGTAGAGACAGGCGTAGTGACTGAGTTCAGTGCCACGGCCGGTGCTGCTGTGGTCACAGAGACATCGAAAGAGACGGGGCAGGGTCCTGGTGCCGCCACAGTGTCCGCTGATGAGATGGCAGCGGAACTGGCTAACCCCCAACACGCCCCTGGCTTCACTTACCTTCAAATTGCAACTCCGTAGTTTCACCGGCGATTTACCCAACGCCGATGATCAAAACAGCACCACCCTGCTTTTCCAGCCATCGATCCCCTTCCCATTGGATAATGGCGATACCATTCTGTTTCGTCCGGGGATTCCCTTGCTTATCGATCAGCCAATGTTTAATGCTCACGACCTGGACTTTGATGAGACAACCGGGCTGGGTGATATTTCATTTGATCTTGCTTATGCCAGAACCTCTGACACAGGAATATTGACGGCTCTGGGTATTATTTCTTCGCTGCCGACTGCCACTGATGACCTGGGCAGCGATCGCTTTACACTGGGCCCGGAAATACTACTTGGCAAATTGACCAGGCAGTATGTAATTGGGGTATTCCCCAATCACCAGTGGGATATTGGCGGCACAGGTGACGTGGATATCAATTTGACAACAATGCAAGTGTTTGCCATCTATTTACCCGGTGGTGGCTGGAACGTGGGATCTGTACCTATCATGAATTATGACCACAATACCAATGACTGGACGATCCCGATAAATCTCCAGTTTGGTAAAACGATAATAGCGAATGGCCG
>QNFP01000082.1 GCA_003645535.1 Gammaproteobacteria bacterium
CTTTATCGGATGTCCTGGAACCCTCAGATGGTGGAGGCGGCGGGAGTCGAACCCGCGTCCGTCAGTCCGCTGCTATCGGCTCTACATGCTTAGTTAGGCCTTTTTATTTAACCTTTCACAACCCGGCCAACGAGGTGCATGAAATGGCGATTCCGGTAAAGTTTTAGTGTATCGACCCCGGACAAGCGTCAACACGATCTTATGAGCTATGACACCTGAGAACTTCGCCGCTACCCTGAGTTTGACCCCTGGGTAGATGAAGCGCTGGACGCATAAGCACGGCTCCAGTCAGATGGCGTTCTACTGGTGTTTAGGCAGCGAGCGCGTAGTTGTCGTCGTTGGCAACTATAAGTTTGCGACTTTGGATTTACGAGATTGGTCACCATCTCGGCATGCACCTCAAGTTTTGTAACCGGCGTCGAATCCAGAGCGCCCCCAAAAGCTTGAACGTGTCGCGGCTTTACATTTCGTTATAGCCTGCACCTGATATGCGGGCAAAGCTGGAAATTAAAAGACTGCGAGGTGGGATTTTAACACAATCTTTGGGTAGCCTGAGGCGGTAATTTACCATGTGTTGGTTGTTTGCGCCCGATCCTAGGCAGAATGGCTGAGTATGCGTTGTTTTTGACGTTGCCAGTCGCGATCTTTTTCGCTTTGTCGTTTGTCGTACTCGGCCTTGCCTTTGGCGAGGGCAATTTCGCATTTGACCAGATGGTGCTTCCAGTATAGAGCGGTGCAAACGCAGGTAAAGCCTTTTTGCTGGACGGCACTGGTGAGTTTCTCGAGTTCCCGCCGATTGAGCAGCAGTTTGCGGGTACGACCGGGCTCGGTGACGTAATGGGTCGAGGCAGTGTTTAGGGGCTGAATATTGACCCCGATGAGCCAGGCTTCACCACCTTTAAGCAAAACGTAGCTATCAGTCAGTTGCACTTTACTTGCACGCAGGCTTTTGACTTCCCAGCCCTGAAGTGCCAGGCCCGCTTCAAACCGGTCACTGATATGATAATCGTGACGAACGCGCTTATTTTGCGCGATGGTGTTAGAACCCGGTTTCTTTTTCGCTGATTTAGCCATAACGGCGAGTATACGGGTCTGCAGTTTTGATGCCTATCATTCGATAGAATATCGCCGCTATTTTCCTGGCTAAACAGCCGGCTGTTTAGCCAGCTGGGTTGAACGGGTACAATTGCTGCTCTTTTTTTGCTGGAGCGGGGTGTCGTGTCGTCAGAGGTTAAAAGTTTTCCTGCATGGCATAGTCGTTGGACTTTTATCCTGGCTGCCACAGGCTCGGCGGTCGGTCTCGGTAATATCTGGAAGTTTCCCTATATAGCCGGTGAAAATGGCGGCGGCGCTTTTGTTCTGGTTTACCTCGCCTGCATTTTGTTGCTGGGCATCCCGGTTATGGTGGCCGAGGTGATGCTCGGCCGTAGTGGTCGGCAAAGCCCGATCAATGCGATGCGTTCGCTTACCTCAGCAGCTGGCCTGCACGGTTTCTGGAATGGCATAGGCTGGTTGGGTGTGGTGGCAGGGTTGTTAATTCTGTCCTACTATTCGGTGATTGCTGGCTGGGCCCTGGCGTATATCCCTGAAATAGCTACTGGCAGGCTGCAGGGTGAGAGTGTGCAGGGTGTTCAGGAATTATTTAATGGGCTGTTGCAGAATCCCAGGCGACTTGTGTTCTGGCATTCAGTATTTATGCTGATGACGGTCGGTGTGGTGACGGTCGGTGTAACTCGCGGACTCGGCGTGGCGGTACGGGTGTTGATGCCGCTGTTGTTTGTGTTGTTGGTGATTCTGCTGATCTTTAGTTATCGGCAGGGTGATTTCGCGCGCGGATTTTATTTCCTTTTTAGTCCGAATTTTAGTGCGTTATCCCTGCGTGGAGTTCTCGAGGCGCTGGGCCATTCCTTTTTTACCCTGAGCCTCGGTATGGGGGCCATTATGGCCTATGGCGCGTATATGCCGGCGGATGCGAGTATCGGTAAGACAGTTTTGGTGGTTGGTTTTTTCGATACGCTGGTCGCTTTGATGGCCGGGATGGCAATCTTCCCTATCGTTTTTGCTCACGGTGGTATTGATCCAGCCGCGGGGCCTGAATTGCTTTTTATCAGTTTGCCAGTAGCCTTTGGTGCTATGCCCGGTGGCATATTAATCGGTGGTCTGTTTTTTATTCTGGTGACGATCGCAGCGTGGAGTTCGGCTATTTCTCTGATCGAGCCGGGCGTTGCCTGGTTGATAGAAACCCGGGGGTTTAATCGCTTCACTGCCAATTTGTTGCTGGGGGGAATGGCCTGGGTGCTGGGCCTGGGTACAGTGTTGTCATTTAATGAATGGGACCAGTATAAGTTTGCTGGTATGACTTTTTTTGAAGGTGTTGATTTTTTGACCTCCCGAATTATGCTGCCGCTGACCGGATTGTTTATTGCGGTATTTGTTGGCTGGATTTTAGCTCCGGCGGTGTCTAAAAAAGAGTTAAATGGCGGTCACTCCAGGGCATGGTCATTCTGGTACTGGGTGCTGCGCTATATTTGCCCGCCAGCAATAACGGTGGTATTGGTTGTTGGGCTTTATGATTCCTTTGTTTGATCTTGATAGGCAGTGGCAACTATACAGGCTGGTACACGGGCTGGGCCTGCGATGAAAGTTACTCGTATAGAACGCAGCGCGATAGTCTTGCACCCGGCACAAATGATGTTTGAGCTGGTCAATGATATTGAGTCCTACCCCGACTATATGGATGGTTGTGTAGGGGCCGAAGTGCTGTTCAGGGCTGAGCATGAGGTAGTTGCCCGCCTTGATTTGGCTAAAGGGGGTATTCGACAGAGCTTTACTACCAGAAACTGGCTGGCCAGCCCGGAGGGGATTGAAATGGTACTTGAGGAAGGCCCGTTTAAACGTCTGCAAGGTCACTGGCGGTTTCAGGCGTTAACGGAGTCAGCCTGCAAAGTCAGCTTGCTACTTGAGTTTGAATTCAAGTCGGGGGTTGCCCAGCTGGCCGGTAGCAAATTGTTTACCAGGGTGGCTAACAATCTGGTTGCCGCAACTACAGAGCGAGCTGACGCTGTTGCCAGCCGCTTAAACAACAGGTGACAGGTAATCGGTAAACAGGTAAATAGCGAAGTGGTAGCGACTGAAAATGATATAAAAGGCTACTGGATGGATGGCTACTGGATGGCAACTCGATGAAAAGCTACTACATAATAAGGTACCTGAAATGAATGACACACCTGAAAGCAATGCCGACCACAAAATTAGTATCGAAGTCGCCTATGCATTACCCGATCAGCAGAAAATTATTCAACTGGATGTGCCACCCGGTACGACAGCAAGAGAAGCGGTTCGTCTGTCCAGAATAGTGGATAGCTTTCCTGATATTGATATTGATAACGCTACCATGGGTGTTTTTAGTCAGGTTCTGGGTAGCAAAGGCCTGCCGGGGCCCGATGAATATCGCCTGCTGGCGCGGGATCGGGTCGAGATTTATCGACCGCTGTTGGTGGATCCGAAGGAGGTTCGTAAGCAGCGGGCAGCTAAAGCACGGCAAGCCCGCGCAGAAAAAAAACAGGGTGGGACAACATGAGTTGGCTCCCGCCGCGCTAATTACTCTTCTGTAATTGGCACATCGACTTCGACATCTACTTCGTTGCCAATTTCTATGCCGTTATCGTTATCCACTTCTGTTTCGATAACCGAGGACTCCACACTGTAGGCTTCGGTAGCACTCGTGCCGTCTTCGCTGGTATTCATTTCGACGTTGATTGCTTCAAGTTGCTCACTTGTTACTGGCAGCTCGGTTTCGCTGGCCTGCATAGCCGCGGCTATTGAACTGGGTAAATAGTCGCCGCTAAAGTGGGTGAGTTTGTCGTCAGTGAAATGAACGCTGATACGTTCGCGTAGCTCTTCCCTGCCGGGCCGTTTAACACTGAAATAGTAATCCCAGCGAGATTGTTCAAAGGTGTCTGCGACCAATGGTGTGCCGAGAATATAGCGCACCTGGGATCGGTTGAGTCCAGGGCGCAATTGATCAACCAGTTGCTGATTTATGATATTGCCCTGACGGATGGTGAGTTTATGTACATCTGGGTACTTCAGATAGGAACATCCCGTCAATAAGATGACCTGGGTGGCCAACAGGGCTATGACAAGACGACTTAACATGTGGGGTTCCAGTCTGGTTTGGGAAGAGAGATAATACCTCATTCAGTAATTCAGTGAGAAGAGGCGAGTGTCCCGCGACAACCATGAATTGAAAAAAGTAGGGCTCAAGGTCACTCACCCACGGGTCAAGATTTTGCAGATCCTCGAAAGTGAGTCACAGCGCCATTTGAGTGCGGATGATATATATCGTTACCTACATGATAAAGGACAAGACGTCGGAATAGCGACGGTTTATCGTGTGCTGACCCAGTTTGAAACCGCCGGTCTTGTGTTGCGGCATAGTTTTGATACCGGGCCAGCGCTTTATGAGTTGCACCGCGGCGACCACCATGACCATATGGTTTGTGTGGAATCTGCCGAGGTGTTTGAATTTCGCAGCGAAGAAATAGAGACCATCCAGAAACGGATTGCTGCCGAAAAAGGTTATGAAATCATTGGTCATAGCCTCGTGCTTTACGTAAAACCTAAAAAGCAGGATTAATTATTAACTTGATACCCCTGGCGGACCAGCAGGGTGTCGCAGGCGGTTGTTTATTCGTCGAAGCAGCTGTTAGTCGAATAAGCAGTTGGTTGAACTGTTGGTTGAACTACTGGTCGAGTAAATAGCCCAAAATTGCACCAGAACAAGAGGAGATCAGAGTGGAAGATATTAGTTTGCAGTCGCGTATCGATGTTTTGACCGAGCAGCAAGTGCTCATTCAGGATAGTGCAGTCGCTTTTATTGCGCAGGATGAAGAGCTAAAGAAAACCAGAGAAAGTCGTTTTGTACAACCGGGTTATGACCAACAAACCTGGCAGGAGATGGCGGAGCTAGGCTGGCTGGGTTTTCTGATCCCGGAACAATATGGTGGCATTGGCCTGGGTTTTGACGACCTCCATCCCGTGTTGATCCAGCTTGGCAAGGGTCTGTTGCCTGCACCCTTTGTTGCTACTGCGGTGGTAGCCGCTAGTGTGCTGGTCAACTGCGACAATGAAGCCATCAAAAAAGATCGCTTGCCGGCTTTGGTCTCCGGTGCATGGAAGCCCGCATTGGCCTGGCAGGAAACGCAGGGCCAGATGAGTGTCGAGGCTGAGCAGCTACGCATTGTTGACGGTAAGCTAAGCGGTAAAAAGGCGTTTGTGCCCGATGCAGGTGGGGCGGATGACTTTATTGTTTCTGCGGGAGGCGACAAAGGCACTGAATTATATCTGGTCAACAAGGGTGCTACCGGTTTGACTATTGATTATGAACAGCGGATTGACGGTGGTTTTTACGCCCGTTTGAGCTTTGATCAGGTCGATGTCGGTGAGCTCCTGGCGGGCACAGATCGAGCTGAACAAGTGCTGGAATCGGCCCTTGACGAAGGTCGTGTTGCCGCCAGTGTTGAGTTACTGGGGGTGATGACCCGATCGTTGGAGATAACCGTCGATTATCTCAATCAACGGGTTCAGTTTGATAAGCCGATCGGTAGTTTTCAGGCCATCCAGCACAAAACAGTCGATCTTTTTATTCTGTCGGAGATTTCCCGTTCAGTGGTGCTGCAAACCATTGCGCTGTTGGATGGTGATGCTTCTGCTCATGACCGTGCCGTTGGCGCCAGTCAGGTTAAGGCGCGCTGTGGGGATGCCGCCCTGCAAATTACCAAAAGCGCCATTCAGTTGCATGGCGGTATCGGCTATACCGATGAGGCCAATATCGGTCTGTATCTAAAAAAGGCCATGTATCTTGCGTCATGGCTGGGTAATGCCACGGCGCACCGCGCGCGCTATGCAGAACTGACTTTGTAATCTGTTGAGCTGAATTTGTAGCTGCTGGGCTGAATTTGTAATAGGTATTAAAAAATGACTGAAGAAACAACAAATCAATACAATGCTATGGACGACGATGAGTTTCGCGCCATGGTGCACACTTTTTATGTGGAAAACTATCCACAAGAGCTGCGCTTCTCGCCGCACCGGATGCACTGGGATGAGATCGGTGACTGGTATCTGACGCTGTCTAAGCAGGGCTGGCTGACCCCGGCCTGGCCAGCGGAATATGGCGGTATGGGACTGGATGCCAATAAGTTGCTGATTTTTATGGATGTAGGCGAATCTTACGGTGTTGGTAGAACGCCTGATATGGGCATCACCATGGTTGGGCCGCTACTGATTCAGCATGGCTCTCAGCAACAGAAGGATCACTATCTGCCGAAAATATTGGCCGGTGAATACATTTGGTGTCAGGGTTATTCGGAGCCGGGTGCTGGCTCGGATCTGGCGTCTTTACAGACATCGGCGGTCCGTGATGGGGATCACTACGTCGTCAATGGTCACAAAACCTGGACCACTCTGGCGATGGATGCCAACATGATTTTTATGTTGGTGCGCACCAATAAAGAAGGCAAAAAGCAGGAAGGCATTACCTTTTTGCTGGTGCCGCTGGACACGCCGGGCATCACCGTGCGGCCGATCATTAACCTCGGCATGCATGATGAATTTGCCGAAGTATTTTTTGATGATGTCAAAGTGCCCGTTGCCAATGTTGTCGGTGGCGAAAATAAAGGCTGGACCATCGCCAAGGCCTTGCTCGGCCATGAACGTATATTTATTGGTAGTCCCAAGTTTGCCATCCTCGCCATGTCGCGCCTGAAATCGATGGCGAAATCAGTAGGTCTGTTTGACGACCCCATTTTTGTCGAACGTTACACGCGTCTGCAGCTGGATATTGAAGACCTGTTTGCCACCTATAAGCGTTTTGTTGAAGTACTTAAGCGCGGCGGTAACATTGGTCCCGAAGTATCGATGCTGAAAATCTGGAATACCGAAACCCAGCAACGGGTGACCGAATTGATGATGGAAGCGGCCAGTGAGCATGGTGGTATCCAGGGTGGCATCGAAACTGAAGAGGGATTGGTGCGTGCCGCAGGTGAGTTTATTGGCTCCCGGCCGAGCACCATATACGGGGGTAGCAATGAGGTGCAGCGTAATATCCTCGCCAAAGCGGTGCTCAGACTGCCTGGCTGATGGTTGATTTGCCCCAGCATTTTGGCAATAGTGACACGATTATTCTTCTCAATATTCTCAATAAAGGCTTCTGTGTCCGGCCCGACCTGAATCGATTTCGGGACTCAGATCATACTGGGCTAATAGAAGCCGGACATGGAAGCCTTGTTTGCGATCGTTCTGTCAGAACCAGGCAGGTGCAGACAGCGTAGGCATTGAGAGTTGCAGGCCAATTATTAGTGCCAACGCACTAGCTGATAAGATCAATAATCCGCTCAACGCCCAGTTGGACGGAGAAAGTGCTGCTTGTTTGATAGAAGTGGTATGCATGGTAGACATGGTCGATTCCTTTTGTCTTAAAATGTTGATGATGTTGGTCAGCCAAACTGACACATTTAAAAAACATCGTTAGTCATCATGTTTTATTTGCCTGCCTCAAAGTGGAGCCAGATTAAAACAGGGCAGGTTGGCTAATAGCGATGGTGGCGATAAAATACTGCGTATAGATTAAGGCAATGCCACCCAGTGTGGTGCTTATGCCATAACCAACGAAAGGCCTGGTGCTTTTGTTGTGTGGTTTCATGTCAATCTCCCTGGTTTGTGTTAACCGGACTTATTTGCGATGCTGAGCGGGTGGGGAGCTGTTGTCATCCAGCCTTGAGTCATTCAGCGTCCGCTCCGGAATTGCTGTGAACATTACGCCTAAGAGCCCTGTGTGTAAATTATCAGTATTTGCAAACTAACTATGCAATAATGCAAAAATGAATGATTGGGACGATTTGCGATATTTTTTATCAGTTGCCAGAAGCGGTACGTTATCTGGCGCTGCGGCCGACCTTGGGGTAAACCATTCGACAGTATCTCGCCGCATAAATGCATACGAAAAGCAACATGATGTGCGTTTATTTGAGCGCTTGCCTGGCGGCTATGAGATGACTCAGGCTGCGGAGAATATTTATCAGTACGCACTGGAGATAGAAGAGCGTACCGGCAAAGTAGAGCGTGAGCTGTTTGGTCGAGATACGCGTCTGCAGGGCAGACTGTGTATTACCGCCTATCATGGCATCGCTGATTTACTGTTGCCCCATTTACACCGCTTCCGTGATGCTTACCCGGATATTGACCTGGAACTATTTATCACTACGGAAGTAAGAGATCTTGCAGCACGAGAGGCGGACATCGCCGTTCGTGGTACCCCCCACCCTCCAGAACATTTGGTCGGTAAAAAAATAGCTGATGCAGAGGTGGGCATCTATACCTCCGCGAAATATCAGGCCCGGGGCCTGCAACGTCATGAAGTGGTGCTTTGGCGTGACGAGCTGCAGTTGCCTGAGTGGGTGGTAAAGCATTTCCCGGATGCTCGAGTGGCACTTCGGGTCGATGACGTAGTGGCCATGCGTGTGGCGGTACGCGAAGGCCTGGGTATGGCGCGGCTACCTTGCTGGGTGGGAGACACAGCACCGAACTTATTGAGAATGAACGTGCAGTTATCGCCGGGTAGCTGGGGATGGTGGATCCTTGTGCATGCGGATCTGCGTTCTACCGCCAGAGTCAGGGCAGGCAGGGATTTTCTGATCGACGTTTTGTCCGGGTATAAGGGTTTGCTGGAAGGCAGGCATTCCACTTATTTGTAAAAAGCGATAACCTGCCCGCAGCATATTTTGCCAGGGGTTTTGTTGGTGAGTTTAATTGAAGGCTTTTGTTGAAGGCTTTATGTTAAAGGTTTTTGTTGAAGGAATGTATTGGAGGGTTTAGTGCGATGGAACTACCGATAACCGGGGGCTGCTTTTGCGGCGCTCTGCGCTACCAGATAAGCAAGCAACCCTTTGGTCAGGCAAATTGCCATTGCCGAGCCTGCCAGCATGCAACCGGTGGAGCCTATGCGCCAGTTTTACTGGTGCCCACTGAGGCGATAAAAATCGATGGGGAATACCAAGAATTTGTCAGCAAAGGCGATAGTGGACACGATGTAACACGAGGCTTTTGTGGCCGCTGCGGTACTACGGTCTTTGCGCACACCACCCGCGTAAAAAGTATGCGGCCGGTCTATGCCGTAACACTCGATCATCCGGAACAATTTACGCCCGAACTTAATGCCTGGGTGGATTTTGCCCAGCCCTGGGTATGCCTGGATCCGGACTTGCCTAAATACCAACGGGACTTACCCGCAGAAGCCGCCGGCTTACAGCCACCGCCGCATCGGCGCTAGAGCAATCCTGTTTTATAAGCTATCGTGCAACGGTGACAAAGAGTGTATTATTTTACAACTGCCAGTGCTATTAACTAGAGCAGTTAGAGAAGTTAGAGAAGTTAATATTAGAATAAAAAATTAATCTTGTCAGTATGAAGTACAGGAAACAACATGGAATTAATTAAGCTGGGAGGGCCCGTTGTCCTCGTCCTCATTGCGTTATCAATCGTCGGACTAACCATCGCCCTTTACAAGGTGCTGCAATATCAAAAATACTCCCGGAGCAGATTAAAAAAGGTAGAAAAAGCGCTTGATTACTGGACTGATGGCGAAGCAGAGCCAGCCCTGGCCGCTCTGCAAAAGGATAAATCCCCCTTTGCAGGTATGCTTGCTAATGGTATTTCCTGGCTTACTGAGAAGCCGGATAGTGAGCCTAAAATTCGTGAAGAATTAACTCGACAGGGCCAACAGATTGTCACCCGTGTAAACAGCTTTAATTCGTTTGTTGAATTAATTGCCTATCTTTCGCCCATGTTAGGTTTGTTGGGCACGGTGCTAGGCATGATAGATGTATTTTCTGGTCTGGCCAATGAAGGCGGTGGTGCCGACACCGGGATGCTCGCTGGAGGTATCTGGGAGGCGCTGCTAACCACCGCCGTTGGTCTAACAATAGCTATACCCTTCGCCATAATTCACGCCCTCCTCGAAAGCAGGGCGACCAATATTAGGCGGGCTATGGAAGATCAGTTGACGCGTTTGTTTACTGCCAGGTTGTCCTCCAGTGACTGACAGGGTTACAGGTTTCTAATCGTGCTGCTGCAATCCCATCATAAGAAAGTACTGCGGCGTATCAGTCTTACACCACTGGCTGATCTGGTTTTTATTTTGTTGGTGTTTTTTATTCTGGAAACCAGTTTTACGCAATTCCGAGAGCTGGGTTTTAATGTGCCCGAGCAAAAAGAAACGGGAGAAAGTGCTGGGGAGCTTCTCAATCTGGAACTATTTGAAGATGGCAAACTCTGGATTCAGGGCGAGGCTATAGGCCTCCATGAGCTGGGTGCTTATCTCGATAAGGAGTCGTTTGTATCGGAAACAGCTGTGATTATTGAGGTTCACAATAAAGCACCGTTGCAATTGCTGGTCAGGGCGATGGATCAGTTGAAATCTCGCGAGCTGGAAAAAATACAGATATTGCCGCTAGAAAAAAACCAGGGGCCACAAAATAAATAGCGATGTTTGATTTACAGGAAGACACAAAGCCTCGGGCACATCTTGAGGGCAATATAATTCCGATCATCAATATGACTTTCCTGTTGCTATTGTTTTTTATAGTGGCAGGTAACTTTGCTGAGAACATGAACCAGGATATATTTCCGCCGCAATCTTTAAGTGAAACGATCACTGAAGCTGCTGTGGTGGAGCTGCAACTAACACGCGAGGGTACTTTGCTCTGGGAAGGTAAGGAAACCACGGTGCCGGCATGGGCGGCCGGTTTTCGTGCTGATGGCTTGCCTGTTCCTCGCAAGGTACGTTTGCGGGCCGATGGCGGTACCCCAGCTGCCGTCTTTATCCCGGTGCTTGAAGACCTTAAGTATCTACAGGTTTCGCGAGTCGCGCTGGTAACTGTTAGTGATGGTAGCCCACTTTAGAATGGTTGGCTCGATGAAATGGTTTAAGTCGCTCAGCGTATGGGTTGGCCTGCTCATCATATCTCTGGTTATACACCTGATATTGTCCTGGCACGCATCGCGGGCAATGATACAACCTGTTGTCGACTCTCGGGATACGCTGCAAGAGGTCGAAGTCATGCTCGACCTTACGGAACTGCCTCAAAAAGAAGAGTTGGTGTTTGAAGAAAGCATAGAGTTTGAACCACCATCGGTACTCGTACCCACTTCAGCCCTGGCTCCGCCGCCCCCCGACGTTAATCTGGCTATGGAGGCTGCGGCAGGTGGCCATAGTGCAGCGGGCTTTGCTGCACCTCTGTTATCCAACGTCCCGGTTACTGCCGGTGAAGGTGTGGCGGGCTATGGCACCGGCGTGGGCACCGGGCTGAGTGATTCGACTAACCGCTTTGCCGCATATGTGCAGGGTTTACGGGAAACCGGTCTGGATGTCATTTTCGTGGTCGATACAACGGGGTCGATGGACTGGGTGTTGACCGAAGTGGATGCCAGAATCATCGATATTGTCGATGCCATACGACTGTTGGTGCCGGTGTCCCGTTTTGGTGTCGTTGCCTATCGGGATTATGGTGAACCCGGATATGTGACCCGACTGCAAACACTGACATTTAGTTTGGGTAAGTTGATGCGCTTTCTCGGCGAGTTGACTGCTGTGGGCGGGGGAAGCCACCAGGAAGCAGTTTACGA